>PLLD01000280.1 GCA_003141205.1 Gemmatimonadota bacterium | reverse complement strand
TGCTACGTGTCCGCGCCTGTGCGGGGGTGCGCCCCGCGCGATAGCGGCAATGCGACCGAGAATCCGTCGGCGCTCGCGTGCGACGACGCCGTCGCCCAGCCCCGCGTCGCGCCGAGCCAGACGCCGCTCGCCCCACGCGACGACGGCAGCCCGCGCGTGCCCGAGCGCCGCGGCATCGTGCAGTGCATCCTCCCGTCCCGCGTCAACGAGCGCCACGGCGCGGGCAACGACGGGCGCGCGATCGGTGATCGGGCTACCGAGCGATGCGACGAGCACCGGGACCTCCCCGACCACAGCCACCGCCAACACGCCGTCGATGTCGGTAACGGCGGTTGCCCAGACGAGCCGGTCGCGCCGGTCCGGCGGCAGGTCGTCGAGCGCGCCGACGGTCGTTCGCCAACGGGCCACGATGGACCGCGCAAGCGATGCGCAGTGCGCGGGGCTCGTAGCGTCGGCGCTCTTCGGGGTCGGGCTCGCGTCTGCCTGCGCACGCGCCCTCAACGGAGCGCTCTCCAGTGGGGCTGGGAGGATCGATCCGCTGATCCCCACGCTGCGCACCGCGGCGCCGATCTTGGCGCGCAACCGCTCCTCGACGCTCAGCAGCAGCTCGCTCGATGCGGGCGGCCGGAGGACGTAGACCGGGATCCGCCGATGCGGGGACCCCAGCCGCGCGACGCGACCCACGCGTTGCTCCATGCGCGCCGCGGTCCACGGAAGGTCGAGATGCACGACGACCGCCGCGTCCTGCAGGTTGACCCCTTCACTCAGCAGATCCGTCGTGAGAAGGAGATCGATACGCTCGGCCGGTGCGGGCGGTGAGGCGCCCGTGGCCACCGGAGCGAACCGCGCGATCGCGAGCGCACGTGGGAGCGCGCCGCCGGCGATTTCGGCGCCGGTGGCCCGAAGTGCGCACACCCCGGGATCGGTCCGCAGGAGCCGATACAGCGCCCGGATGGTGTCCTCATACGCCGAGAAGGCCACGATCTTGGCGCCCGGATGCCGCGCACGAACAGCCCGCAACTGCGCGACGCGCTCGCGATCCGGGTCGGCGCGCTCGGCGAGCCGGGCAAGGAGATCGCGCACCGCCGCGGTATGGCTCCGGACGGAGACGAGCAGTGTGGCCGAGGCCGGCGAGGCCGGCGAGGCGGGCACGAGGATCTCCGGGAAGGCGAGCTGCACGGCGCCTTCCCCCGCACACCACGCGCGTAGCTCGCGGTAGGACGGATACCGGCCGCGCTCGAGCGCGGCCGCGATCGCGACGGACCGATGCAGGCGCCGGCGCAGAGCGCCGCGCAATGCGCCGCCGCTCGAGGCCCATTGGCGAATGAGCCCATGCACCAGAAGCGCGCCGCCATCCCCGCCGTCGCGGGGCGGAACGGGCGGCGGCAGGAGGGACAACTCGCGCAGGACCTCCTCGTCGTCCCCGATGGGGAGCCAGATGGGCGGATCGATCGCCGGCACGTCCGCGTGCGTGCCCGCCACGACGTGGCTCCGGCGCACCACGTAGGCGACACGCCGGTCGTCGTCGAGCGTCCACGCGCGCGCCCCCAGGAACAGCGCGAGGAGCGCCGCCAGGTCGCGCGCATGATTGTGGACCGGGGTGGCGGATAGCAGGAGCAGGGGAGCGGTCGCCGCCAGCGTCGCGAGTGCGCGGTATCGGCGCGCGGACGGGGTCCGGAAGTGATGTGCCTCATCGACGATCAGGAGATCCGCCCGCGGCAACGGTCCCGCGAGGGTGCGCGACTGACTCAGGCTCTCGACCGAGATCAGGGTGACGTCCGTCCCCGTTTCCGCACATGCTCTCTGCCACATGCGATGCAGTACGGCGGGCGCAATGACGAGGGGGCGGTCCGCCTCCCTCGCCAACGCGAGGGCAACGTATGTCTTGCCCAACCCGACCTCGTCGGCCAGCAGCGCGCCGCCGGCGGTGCGCAGAAGACCCCGCAGCTGGTGCAGCGCGTCCCGCTGGTGCGGACGCAACACGATGTTCCCCAGTCGGGCGGCGGGATCGGAATCTGCGTGAACGGGCGGGGGATCTCCGGGCCACGCGCGAGCGATCGCGGACCGGGCGGCAGCGAGGGAGACGCGAGCTGCACCGTCGTCCGCGTCCGTACCGGCGGATACAGCACGACGACGTGCCGCCCGCGCGGGTAGATCGGAGGTCACGACGCGGCCCACGAGAGGAGCGGCTTCACCGTCTCCGCCGTCAGGTCGTAGGCGGCCAGCGCCGCGTCACGGAGCTCGGCATCCGGAATGCTCTCGCGCGCGAACGCTCGCTCGCCGATCGGTGCGAGGAAGGCCCGAGCGCGCGCCCAGTCGCGCGGCAGCGGGAGGAGAGCGACGGTCCAGCCGAGGTAGCGGCGATATCCCCCCTGCGCCGGCTCGGCGAGAACATTCAGCCACGCCGCGGCCACCGGACCGTTGAGGAGGGCCGCGAGCGCGTGAGCGTCCGCCAGGCTGGGTGCGCGCGCGACGTAGCAGGTGTTGAGGGGCACGGTGGCATCACCGGGAGGAAGGACCATCGCCCGCGGTGCGCGCCCGACGTCGGCCCACACGACCCGGGCCCGCGCCGCGTCGGCGCTCTCGGTTCGAAAGAGCGACCACCAGGGCGCGGCGCCTCTGGCGTCACTCCGTGCGGCGAGCCGGTGCCGCCACGGGGCAAGCCACGCCGCGGCGTGAGGCGGGAGCGCCGCAAGCGGCCCGACCGCGCCCGATGCCGCGGGCGCGTGTGTCCACACGATCCATTCCTCGGCGACAACCCGCCACGGGTCGAGTGTCTCTCCGCGCACGAGTGGGCGCAGCATCGCCGCCTCGATCTTCCCATGCCGGGGATTGGCGGTGCGGCCGGTGGCACGGACGCGGACAAGGGCGACATCGCCCACGGCTTGGGTGGAACGGCCGCGCCGTCGGCGGCGTGGTATCTCCGCGCCGGTGCGTTGACCGATGTCCGCGCGTCCCTCGCGGGACCGGACGACGAGAAAAGCATCATTGCAGCCGCATTTCACGCCGAGCAGTGGGGCGCGGAACGGACTGGCGGCGAGGGGGGTGCCCCGATCGACGAGTGTGTCGAAGATCGCCCGCACGCGTGGCGGCACCATGAGCCAGGGACTGCCAGCCGACGCGTCCAGCGGCAGCGCGTGCGCGGGCATCGACCAGCGGTGCACCTGGGCGCCGTGGTGGACGGCGGCTGTCAGCGGCGGCGAGGGGGGCGAGGGGGGCGAGGGGGGCGA
>PLLD01000130.1 GCA_003141205.1 Gemmatimonadota bacterium | reverse complement strand
AGATTCCAGATCAGCCAGGTGTCGATCGTTCCGAGAAGAACCTCACCCCGGCGCGCCCGCTCCGTCCATCCGTACATCTGGAGCAGCCACGCGAACTTGGCCGCGGAGAAATACGGGTCGAGGGTCAGGCCGGTCGTGCGTGCGACCATCTCCGCGTGCGGGGCCAGCGCCGCGCAGACATCGGCGGTCCTCCTGTCCTGCCACACGATGGCGTGCGGGGCGGCTCGTGGGCGATCCCGCTCCCACACGACGGCCGTCTCCCGCTGGTTCGCGATCCCGATCGTCACGGGCCGCTCTCCGGCCGCCGCGATCGCCGCGCGCGCCGCGGCCACCGTCCGATCCAGGATTTCCAGCGGGTCATGCTCGACCCAGCCGGGGTGGGGATAGTGCTGGGTGATCTCGCGGTACGCTGCGCCACGAATCCTGCCTTCGGCATCGAGCACGAAGCAGTGGGTACCGGTGGTGCCCTCGTCGATGGCGAGGACGTGCGTCACTCGGCCGGAGCCAGCCCAAAGGTGGCGGGGGAGGTCGTGTGGTCGCGCTCCGGCGCCCGTTCCGGACACGCGAGCGGAAGAGAGTACAGATAGGCCAGCAGGATGGCAGCCGCCAGGAACAGGTATGATTGCAGCGCGTTGGCAGGCAGGGGCGCCAGCATCTGGGCGCGGTCGATCAGATTGCTCGCGACAAGATAGCTCAGCGCCAGGATGGGCAGCGTCGCCCGGCCCCAGGTCCGCTCGCGCAGCGCCAGGGCAAAGCTCCACGCGAAGATCGGCAGGAGGATGCCGTAGTGATGCTCCCAGGCGACGGGAGAGGCCATGGTGCTCGTCAGCAGGATGATGCACAGCGCCGTCACGTCGGACCGGCCGCGGGGGGTGCGCCGGCTCAGGAATCCGGCGCCAATGAGCAGGATCGACCATGCGAGCGTCGTCGCATACACGATGGCGTTGTACGGGGCATAGGACTCGTCGTGCCAGGTCAGGTTGTCGCCATTGCCGAGGAGACGGTTCATCAGACCGTTCATCGATTGGTTCGGGTAGTACGCCTCGCCGTGCTGGGTGATGTAGGAGAGCACATCGATGTATGCCACGTGATTGGCGAGCCCGAAGAGGGCAATGGAGAGCGCGAGGCCGGGGATGACGACCCCCAACGCACCCGCGAGGAAGCGCCGCTCACCGCGCCAGAGCGCCCACAGCACGATGAGGGCGTACTGGGGTTTCACCAGCGCCGCCAGGCCGATCGCGACGCCGGCGGCGGTCTTTCGCTCGCTGGTCCATGCCCAGATGGCGCCCGCGATCGCGGCATCGAGCCACACCTGGATCTGGCCCAGAGCGTAGCCCTTGATGAGGGGATAGAACGTGAGGCCCAGGCCGACGAGGGCTGCGCGCCGCACCAATGTGTCGAACCGGTTTGGGGCAGCCGAGCCGTCCGGCGCCCGCGTGGATCCCGCGACGCCCCGCTCGAAGATGGCGACCGCGAATGCGATCGTGACGACGGTCATGACCCACGACACCAGCGCGAGCGCGCGCACCGCGGACAGGCCGGGAATGAGTCGGTGCACCAACGGCCACGGCTCGAAGGCCAGGAGTGCGCTCGGGGGATATTGAAACTTTATGTGGCGAGTAAAGAAAAGGTCCTGGTAGATCGGTGCGCGCGGATCGGCGCGCAGCCGCTGGAACGCCGAGTCCATGGGCAGCCAGGAATCGTCCGCCTGGCGCAGGTGAGCGAAATCGCCGACGGCTCGAAGGGCGGTGCCATCGCCGTGAGGGCGCCGCGTGATCCAGAGGGTGGCGAGCGCCGCGAGCGAGAGGGCGCACAGGGTGAGCACACTGCGCGTCAGCGGCGTGATCGATCGATTCGGCGGACTCATTGGGGGTGCGCCCCGGCGCTGTCGGCGTCGCGCGCCGCGCGCGCCATGCGCGCCATGCGGCTGGCCCGAGCGCTCCACGCGACGCACGTGAGCCAGACGAGGGCCGTTCCGATGATTGCATGAATCCCGGACCGATACCGGACGATGCCGGCGACGAGGGCGATGAGCCCCGCCAATCCCAGCACCGTGACGGTGCGCTTGCCGCGCCGTCCCCAGAGCCAGAGCATCGGCACGAGCAGCAGGATGCTGTAGTGCGTCAGCGTGCCCGGATATACCAGCAGCGCGGCCGGAATCGCGGTCGCGAGGGCGAGGGCCCCGTGCTCGGCATCGCGCGGCAGCCGGGCGATGCACCACGCCGTCACGCAGAGGATGCCGACGGAGAGCGCCAGGTATACGGGATCACGCGCGGGCGCGATCAGATCCGCGTCGTGCGGGTGCACCCGGAGGATGGTCGCGAGCAGAGACTGATTGCCCCACTCGCCGAATGTCGCGTACCGCATCCGTCCGGCCGGATTGTCGACGAAATAACTTCTCACGGTGGGCCAGCCGAACGTGAGCGCGGTCGCGCCGCAGGCGGCCACGCCGATCGCGGCGGACATCGCGAGAACGCCCCACCGGCGGCGGATGAGCGGCTGGAGCGCGAGCACACCGAGGACCGGCTTGACGATGATGCCCGCTGCCAGCCAGGCGCCCCCTGCGGCCCGCTCGCGTGCGTGCCAGAACGCCAGGAGCGTCAGCAGCAGAAGAAAATCGGTCTGTGCGGCGACCACCGTGTACTCGGTGGCGCGAAAGGTGAGTGCCACGGCAGCCGTCACGGCGAGCCCCGGAAACCCGCTGCGGGGGAGGAACAAGCTCCACAGCGCGAGGATGCCGGCGGCGAGACACGCGAGCTGTACGGGCACCCAGATGGCGGCGGCAGTTGCCACGTCCGCGAAACCCAGCGGGACGAACAGCCAGATCGAAGGCGGCGGATACAAGAATCCGACGTCGAATATCTCGTGGACGAAGGTGGGCGGGAAGCGCGCCGGATCGAACAGCTGGTAATACGCGGCGGGCTGATAGAAATCCCCCTCGGAAACGGCGACCCGTCCATAGGACCAGAAGGCCTGGAAGTCCCACATGGGGGGGGTCGCGATCGATTGCGCTGCCAAGCGACCGATGGCGACGGCGGCGGCGACAACGGTCGCGACGAGCGCGGCATCGCCGACCCATCGGAGCGCCGTGGGCAGCGCTTTCCGCCAATGCAAGGCGAGCAGGAGCGCCGGTGTCAGCACGAATAGCAGCGCGGCGAGCGGGCGCGAACCGGCGCTGGTGATCATGTCGGGGACATCAGCTGAAGCGTGGGAAGTGGAACTGCGTCACCGAACCGCGACGAACATGACCACGAGAAGCGCCACGAATGCCACGGCGCTCACCCGGTCACGCAGCGCGAACACGACCGGATCCTCGTGGACGGCGCCGCGCCCGGCAAGCAGCCAGATGCGTCCCAGCCAATATAGAAGGATCGGCAGCCCTCCCCATAGGCGCATCGGGTGCGCGTACAGCCGGCGCACATCCTCGCCGGTGATGTAGAGACAATACACGAGCGCGCTCGCCATCGCCGACCCCACACCGAGCGCCGTGAGGACCGGTAGATCCTGGGCCACATATCCGCGGCCCGGGATCGCGTCGCTGCTCGTGATCGGACGGTGGCGCACCTCGCTCACCCGCTTGACCAGGGCGAGCGACAGGAAAAAGAACACGGAGAAAGCCAGGAACCACCCGGTGAGCGGGACGTTCGCCATCGCGCCGCCGGCGACGAGGCGGAGGGCATACAGGGAGGCCAGTGCGACCACATCGAGGATGGACTGGCGCTTGAGGATGGCGGTATATGTGAGCGTCAATCCGAGATAGGTCAGAAGGGTGGCCGCGAACGCCGGCGGCAGGAGTGTCGCGAGGGCCAGCGACCCAACGCCGAAGGCGAGTGTCGTCGCCAGGCCCGCGCGGACGGACAGCTCCCCGGCGGCAATGGGGCGGCTCCGCTTCGAGTGATGCGCGCGGTCATGCGGCAGGTCGACGAGGTCGTTAATGATGTACGTCGCCGACGCGCCGAGGCAGAAACTCGCGAAGGCCGCGAGCGCGTGGGCCACCAGCGCGGGACGCCACACGGCGTGCGCGGATACGGCGGGGAGGAAGAGGAGCAGGTTCTTCGCCCACTGGTGCGGGCGGAGTGTGCGGATCCATGCGCGCACCTGGCCGCCCGGGCCGCCTAGGCGAGTCACGCGGGGCAATCTAGCGTCCGCACGGTGCCCGGGACCACGCCGCTGGGCGGGCGGGGAGCGCTTAGATTGGATTGCCCGTGCCGTACGAGACACTGACCTTCGCCGTGGCCGACCGGGTCGCCACCATCACGATCAATCGCCCGGGGGTGCTCAACGCCCTGAGCGATGCCATGATCGCCGAGTTGGGCGCGGCCATCGACGTCGTGCGAACGGACGCCGACATTGGGGGCGCGATCCTCACGGGGGCGGGGCGGGCCTTCGCGGCGG
>PLLD01000296.1 GCA_003141205.1 Gemmatimonadota bacterium | reverse complement strand
TAGAGCACGGTGACGATCCCGGTGCCCATCACCAGCGCCAGCGGAAGGTTGCGCCGCGGGTTCTGCACCTCGGCTGCGGCGAACGTGACGTTGTTCCAGGCGTCGCTCGAGAACAGGGCGCCGACGAGCGCCGCGCTGAACGTCAACACGAAGGCGCTCGAGAACGCCGTGTCGCCGAAGAAGTGGCCGCTGGAGAAGTTCGCGGCGACCGCCTCGGCGTTGCGGCCGACGAAGAGTGCGAGACCGACCAGCGCGATCAGCGCCGCGGTCTTGACCAGTGTCAAGGAGGTCTGGATCCGTTTGCCCTCGCGAATGCCACGGGCATTGATCCACGTCAGCAGCCACACCATCACGAGCGCGACCAGGCGCTGGGGACTCAGTCCCAGCTGGATGGCGGCGGCGGGCGCGTGACAGCCGAGTGCCGCGATGCACAGATCGGCTCGGGGCAGGCCGGCGAAGCGATCGGCCGATACCGCGGGCCAGACGACGCCGAGGAAGCGGCCGAAGGCGACGGCGACCGCGGCGATCGTTCCCGTCTGGATGACGGCGAAGAGAGTCCATCCGTACAGGAATCCCGGCAGCGGGCCGAACGCCTCACGCAGAAACACGTACTGGCCGCCGGCCCGCGGATACATCGCCGCGAGCTCGCCGTACGTGAGCGCTCCGAGCAGCGTCATGATCCCGGTCACGACCCACGCGGCGAGGAGCCAGCCGGGCGCGCCCAGGGAGCGGGACATCGACGCGGAGACGATGAAGATGCCGGAGCCGATCATGGAGCCGATCGCGAGCATCGTCGCGTCGGTGAGCGTCAGCGCGGTGACGAAACCGCTCGCGCGATCGGCTGTGGGCTCAACGGGGAGATCGGGGGCGGTCATGTGCGTCGGGTCGAGAGTGCGTACAGGGCGATCGCGATCCATACGATATTCACGAGCGCGGACGGATACGATGCGTGGTACCAGGTATTGAGAAGCAAGAGAACGCCGCCCGTGACGTTGAGAGTGCGATAGGTGGTGGTCGTGCCCGCGAGGCGGCCGACGGAAACCAGCGCGTAGGGAACGACGACGCAGGCCGCGCCGACCCAGCCCAGCGCATCGATGACGAAGCCGGCGGTCACCCCCGATCCCGGGGCAGGCGGATCCCGTAACGCCCGAGGAAGAGCGCCAGCTCCTCGGTGAGCGGCGAGCCGCCGACGCTCCGCGTCCGGCCGGCGAGGTCCAGCCAATAGGCGCCCAGCCCTTGCAGCTCGCCGCGGTCCCCCTCGAGCAGCGCCCGCTCGGACAGGATCGTGTCCTCGCGCTCGACCATCGGCAGAGCGGTCATCTCGGCATGCACCCAATGCAGCTTCCAGCCGCGCCCATCCGGTCGCGTATACGTTCGGGTCGCGCCCGATGTGGTAATTCTCACCGCGTCATGTTGCACGACGCGATCGAACTCGCTCACGATCGTCGCGACGAGTGTGGCCCGGTCTTCGCTCGACAGGGGTGTGGGGAAAGCGGGCGCGGAGCGGATTACCTTGGCTGGTGTGCCGACCGCGAGACTGTACGGGGGAATGTCACCGCTCACGAGGGAGTTCGCGCCGATGACGGAGCCGTCGCCGATCGTGGCCCCCGGCATGACGAACACGCGCCAGGGGAGCCACACGCTGTTCCCGAGGGTGACCGGCGCATACGTGACCGGGTATCCATCGAGCGCGTTGAGCCAGGCGCCGTGCGTGAAGATGAGGCAGTGCCCGCCGATTCCCGTGTCATCTCCGATCGTGACGGGCTTCGTCGGATTGATGTTGGCCATCTGCAGCACTATCGTTCGGTTCCCGAGCGTGAAGCGTGACTCGGGCAGTTGGGGGCCCCCGACGTATACCTGCTCGCGAATGCGCGCATCTTCGCCGATCTCGATCTTCTCGCACGAGACGTAGCTCATGGCGCCCACGCTGGAATGGGCGCCGATGCGGATGTGGCGCCCCTGGACGACCGCAAGCAGTCCGATCTCGACGTGGTCGGCCAGCTTGACGTCGCGCCCGACGACGATGCCGCCGAACGCGATGCGCACGTGGTGGCCGATCCGGTATCCGAGAATGCTGCGATACGCCCAGACTTTCACGAAACTCGGGAGCCACCCGAAGCACAGCAGGTGGCCGATCGGGATCCGCGTTTTGGGGAGGAGCGTCTCCGGCACGGGGAGAAGCTGCGCCCCTTTCGGGCAACCCGTCAAGGCGCGGGATTCGCGATGATTCGCCTGTTGGCGCCGGGCGCTGCGGCCGCGCCGCTGTCCGCCGCCGAAAGCTACGGGCTCTCCGTGCTCGTCGATCTCTCGCGATTGCTGATCCTCGACTCGACCGAGCGGACGCCCGATCGCGAGCCCGTGACGGTAACGGTCGTCGATGGGGGGGAGTGGAGCGCCAGCGCGCTCCTCCGCGGGGACTATGGGTATGCGGTGCACGAGGGCTCGGTCGGCGTGCCACGGGCCCTGCTGGACGCCGTGACCGAGATCGCAGGTGCCGCGCTGGAGCAGCGCTCAACGGGCGCGGACCGGCACGGTCGTGTGCCGTCGGCCGAGAATCCGCTGGTGGCAGGCGACTGCTCGCGCGACCCGGTCGTGTCGCGGGCCGCCGTCGCGCTACGCCGCGCCGTGATTCAAGCGGCCGGTCCCCGGCCGGTTCGTGTCGTCGCGCCCTGGCCGGCGCGGTCGCGCTGGGCGATCGCGCTCACCCACGATCTGGACGTCGGGTCGCTCTGGCCGGCGTTCGCGGCTCTGCGCGTCGCGGAGCTGGCCCGCAAGGGGGCGATCCGTGATGCCGGTCGTGTGATCGGCGCAGGGCTCGCATCTGCTCTGACCCAGCCCCTGGTTGGATCGCCCGTGCGGCGCGCGGTTCGGCGGATCCTCGACATCGAACGGCACGCCGGCGTGCCGTCGACCTGGTATGTGATCGCGGGTGTCCGGACGCTGCGCACGCTCGCGGCCGGGGATGTGACGTACACGGCCGGCGCGCGTGCCGTCCGCCGGCTACTCCACGCGCTCGCGGGGGACGCCTGCGAGATCGGGCTGCATGGGAGCTTCGCGACAGGGATGTCCGACACCGCGGTAGCGTTCGCGGCCGAGCGCCACAGACTCGGGGCGGCGATCCGGCGGGGTGAGGAGGACGCGGGGACCGAGCGCTACGTGCGTCCCGCGCTCTCCGGGGTCCGGCAGCACTACCTGCGCATGCGCCCCGGAAAAACGCAGCGGCGCATGATCGAGGCGGGGTTCTCCTATGACGCCACGTACGGCTATCCCGATCGCAATGGCTTTCGGCTGGGCGTCGCGGACGTCGTGCCGGGGTGGGATGCGACGGCCGAGCGTGCGACATCGCTCGCGGAGGTCCCGCTCACCTGGATGGATCGCGCGCAGAGCAAGTACCAGGGGATCGAGGATCCCGCACGGTGGATCGAGGACGCCATCGAGCTCGCCCAGAGCTGCCAGGAGGTTGACGGACTCTGGGTGGGACTCTGGCATCCCAATATGACTCCGGCGCTCGGCTTTCCCGGCGCTCCGGCCGCGTACGAGCGTTTGGTGACGCTGTTGACCGCGCGCGCGCCCTACGCCGCAACAGTGGGGGACATCGTGGCGTGGCGGCGTCTGCGGAGCGCGGTGCGTGCGCGCGGTGTCGGGCCGGACGGCCGTGTGGTCCTCGACGGCCCCCCGTCGCGCGCGCTCGAGGTCCTTACCGACGATGGGGCGGGGCGCTCGGCGGAAGTTCTGTCAACGACCTAGCGTCCGGGGCGGGCAGGCCGGCCATCACCCGTGCGTACATCGCGCGCCATTTCGCCAGGACGCCGGGCCAACCGAACGACTCTCGCGCCGACGTATGAGCGGCGATCGTCAGTCGCTCGACGAGCGCGCCATCGGTCGCGAGCGCGATGAGCGCGGCGGCGAGGGCGGATGCATCGTTGGGTGGCACGAGAAGGCCCGTCCGATCGTGCTGGACGATGTCCGGAATCCCCCCCATCGGGGTCGAGACGACGGGGACGCCGTAGGTCATGGCCTCGAGCAATACCATCCCCAATCCCTCCGTGTCTCCCCGGTGATCGATGACGGCCGGCAACGCGAACGCGCTCGCGCTCGCGTACGCCTCGTGCAGCTCATCGGGGGACACCCACCCCCGAAATTCGATGCGGTCGGAGATCCCGGCCGCGTCGGCCTGCGCTTCCAGCGCGGCGCGCTCCGGGCCGTCGCCGATGATCACGGCACGCGCGTCGAGGGTGTCGCGCATCGCCGCGATGGCATCGATCAGATAGAGCACCCCTTTGCGTTCGACCAGTCGGCCGACGGAGAGCACCGTGAACGGCTGACCGGGCTCGCGTGCGGACCGCCGCGCGCTCGCGCCGCCGGCTGTGGTGTCGTCGGGTAGATCGACCGCGTAGGGGATGATGTCGACGGGGACGGGAGCGACCGCCTGTACCTCGCGCGCGGTGCTCGTCGAGATGGCGACGACGTAGTTCGCCGATGTGACGGCTCGGCGCAGGAAGCCGCGGAGGAAGGGCAGGGAGTGGCGCACCCAGCGCAGCTCGATGCTATAGAATTGCGCGATCATCCGTCGCGTGCCCCCCGCGCGCGCGGCCCAGCCGAAGACGGCGTGCGGGACCGGCCAGTGCACGTGGACGATGTCGTAGTGGCGGCGGCGTGCGAGCCGCCAGGCTGCGACCGCGCCGCAAGCGAGGTAGAAGATGGGGAGGACCGCGTAGAACGGGGAACGGCGCATCCGGTCGGGGGCGGATTCTTCGTGCGTGAGCCGCTCCCAGCGCGCGAAGAAGTAGCGGAAGCGATGGATCGGGATGCCGTCGAGGGACGTGTTGCCGCCGCCGCGATACGCCGACGTGAGGACCTCGATCTCGTACCCTTCGGCGGCGAGGCGGCGGAGGGTCTCCGCGAGCCACTTCACCGTCGGGTCGTCCCGGGTCCGGGGAAATGCCGTGGAGACGACCAGGATGCGCACCGGGAGATGATGAGCGCGCGTGTCGCGCCCCGCAACGCACAACTCTATATTCCCGCCCCGTGCGCTACTTCCCGCCGTCAGCGCGCGGACAGTGACACCGCGCTGGCGCAGAGTGCTCGCGGTGTTGCCCGCGGTCCTCATCGTCGCCGCACTCGTCGCGCTCGTCTATAAGGTCGACCACGCCTATACCCCGGCGCTGCGGCGTGTGCCGCTCGCGCTCCACTGGGGCACGCTGCTTCTCGCGTCCGCGGTGTGGCTCTCGGGGTACACGCAGCTCGTCCAGCTCTGGGGGGCGAGCCTCGCGTGGTGGGGGAGCCCGCCGCTGCGATGGCGCCCGGCGCTACGCGTCTTCTGCGTGTCCAATCTCGCCCGATACATCCCGGGGGCGGTCTGGCAGTTCGCCGGACTGGCGGCGCTCGCCTCGGCCGAGGGCGTATCGCCCGCTGCGGCATCGGTCGGCGTCCTGCTGGAGCAGGTCGTGTTGCTCGCGACCGGGCTGGCCCTCGTGCTCAGCGTCGCCCCGAGTTTCCTGGCGAACTGGACGCATGGACTCGGGGTCGGTGCGCAGCTGGCCATCGCGGTGCTCCTCATCGCCGCTCTCGTGATCGGGCTGCCGCGCGCTCTCCCGCGTGTGCGTACCTGGGCGGAGCGGGTGGTCAAGCGGCCGCTCCCGCTGCCAGCGATCCCGCAGGGTCCGTTCGCGGTCTACGTAATTCGCGGTGCGCTGAGCTGGGTGATTTACGGCGTGGCGTTCTGGCTCTTCGCGCGTGCCCTCATGGGCCCCGCAGCGCCCGGTGTCTGGCTGTCGGCGACGGCGTACGTCGCGAGCTACCTCGTCGGACTCCTGGCAGTGGTCGCGCCGGGCGGGATCATCGTACGCGAAGGCGCGCTCGTGCTGTGCCTGACCTCGACGATCGGTGCGCAGCCGGCCCTCATTCTTGCGGTGATGTCGCGTCTATGGCTCATCGCACTGGAGGTTTTGGCTGCGCTCGTGGTGTTGTCGGCGGACGCGATCCGTCAGCGCTTGCGCATCCGGATGACGAATTGATAGCGGAGCAGGGGGAGAACTCCGATCGCGCGCAGTCCAAGTCGCAACGCGAGCCGTAGCGGGCGTCGATTCTTCCAGATCGCCGGCCCGGGATCTCCCCACGCGCCCGTGACCGTGAGGCCTGCGCTTTCGATGATGCGCCGCCACCCCGCCAACGTGTCGCGGTGCTCAACGGGTTGCCCCGTGCGCACGTAGAAATTGGGTACGACCGTCACTGCGAGTCCGCTGGGCCGCAAGACCCGCGCGACTTCCGTGAATCCGGACCGTACGTCGGGAAAGTGCTCCATCGACCCGAACGAGAACGCGCGATCGAATACCGCATCAGGGAAGGGCAGCGCCGTTCCATCTCCGCAGACCCAATCGATGGGTGCCCCGGCGCGCCCGGACGAGTGCCGCGCCGCGAGCGTGAGGGCGGTGCGCGAGAAATCGAGACCGACCGCGCGGGCCACGCGGCCGCGGTCGGCCACGAGGCGCGTTGCCCAACCCACGCCGCAGCCGAGATCGAGGAGGGTCGTTCCGGCCAGTGGCTCGAGCGGGCGGAGCGCATGCCAGAGTCGCTCCGGATTCGGCCGATCGACGTCTTCCGCGAAGTGATATTCGCTGTCGTAGAACGCCCGCGCGCTTGGCGCCGGCGGCATCGGCGCTGGCATGCGCGCCAAACCTAGCGGCTGGCATCTCGGGCGGGCAATGCGCAGCTTTTGCGCAGCATGAGTCGAACCCCCCGCTCCGGTCGCGCGCGCGCGTCGGCCATCCCCGCGCTGCCCGATCAGGCCCCGGACGCGGAGCCGCGCGCCGCATCGCTCTGGGCGGCGCTCGTCTACGCCGTCGCCACTCTGACACTCGGATTCCCCGCGCTGCTGGGCCGGTTCCTCGTCTCCCCGATCAGCGACCAGTACATCGGCGGCTACGCGGTCCGCGAATTCGGAACCAGCGTTCTCCATGCGACGGGCCACTGGCCACTCTGGAACCCGTATCTCTTCGGCGGCATGCCGTTCGTCGGCGCAATGAACGGCGACATCTTCTATCCGACATTTCTGCTGCGGCTCGCGCTCCCGGCCGACGTCGCGGTCACCTGGGCGTTCGTCATCCACATCTTCCTCGCCGGGTGGCTGACCTACCTGTTTGTCCGCGCGACGGGGCTCGGGTTCTGGGGGGGGCTCATCGGCGGCCTCGCCTATATGATGGGGGGGCCGATCGCGTCCTACGTCTCCCCCGGACACGACGGGAAGCTGTACGTCAGCGCGCTCTTCCCGCTCGTGCTCTTGCTTCTCCTGCGCGGGATGCGCGATGGTCGCCGGACTGCGTGGCCGTTGCTAGCGCTTACGATTGGCCTCGGCATCTTGTCACCGCATCCCCAGATCATGCAGTACCTGCTCCTCGCGTCGGGCGCGTACGCGCTCTACCTCGCCTTCTGGAGCGGTGCGGAGATCGCGCAGGACCGCCGGACGGCCGTGCGCCGACTCGGAGCTGCAGTCGCCGCCGTCGCGGTCGGACTCGCGATGGGCGCGGTCCAATTCCTCCCGGTCGCGCAATACGTGGCGTCGTCGCCCCGCGCAGGCGGCGGCCACGCGGGGTACACGGCCTACCAGTTCTCGGCATCCTATTCGATGCCCATCGAGGAGCTGTTCAACACGTATCTGCCGCAGTTCACGGGCCTTCTCGACCGTTACTGGGGCCGAACCGGGATCCATTTTCACAGCGAATACCTCGGCGCGCTGGTGCTCGTGCTCGCCGGGTGCGCGTTCGTGGCCACCAAGCCGGAGCGCCTGCATGGCATTCGCTTCTGGCTCGCCCTCGCGATCGTCGGGACCTTGTGGTCTCTCGGCGGATATACCCCCTTCTTCCGTCTGCCCTTCACGCTGATCCCCGGGACGAGTTATTTCCGCGCGCCGGCGGCCATCTTTTTCCTGACGGGGTTCGCCGTGGCGGCGCTGGTGGGGGAGGGCGTCGAGACGGTTCTGCGCGGGGCCGTGGGGAGACGCTACGTCGCGATCTGGGCCGCAGTCGCCGCCGCAATCGCGCTGTTGGGCGTGACCGGTGGGCTCACGACCATGGGCGAAGGAATCGCATCGAGCTTCGCGGATTCGGATGGGGTGGCCCGCGTCGCGGACAATGCGGCCGCGGTCATGGCCGGCGCCGTGCGCTCTTTCGCGTTCGTTCTCCTCGGCGGGAGCGTGATCGTTCTGGCGCACCGCCGCACCTGGTCGCCGCGCAGGCTCGGCATCGCGCTGGCCGTCCTCGTCGCCGCCGACCTCTGGAGCATCGAGCGGCTGTATTGGAATTTCCTGCCCAGCGCGGCAGCGGCATACGGCTCCGACGCGGCGATCGACTACGTCGCGCACCAGACGGAGCCGGGCAGGGTGCTTACCCTTCCAACGTCGAACACGGTCGCTCACGACCCCGAGCTCGAAGGGGATGCGCTCATGGTGCATCGCGTCCGCTCGGTTCTCGGCTATCACGGGAACGAGATCAAACGGTGGGACGATCTGCTCGGCAAAACCGAGGGATACCGAAAAGCCTACTCGGCCCTGACGTGGCGGCTCGTGAACGCGCGCTTCCTGCTGACCGATCTTGCGCCGGATTCCATGCCGATCCCTGGAACTCAACGGCTCGCCGGTCCCGTCACTGACGCCGCCGGGTCGACCGTGTACCTCTATCGGTTACCGGGAGACAATCCGGCGGCATGGGTGACCCCTGTCTCCGTGAAGGCACCCGACGCGCAGGCGTTGGCCACCGTGGCCGACCCGCGTTTCGATCCCGTCCGCGCAGCCATATTCGATACGTCCGCGCACGACGTCGCTGCGCAACAGGTGTCGACACTGCCGCCGGCGGCGGGGATCACGGCCGCGGCGACGCGATACGATCCCGGACACCTTGCGTTCACCCTCTCGGGACCGGCGCCCGCGGGGGCGGCGCTCATCGTATCGGAGAATTACTACGCCGGCTGGGTCGCCACCGTCGACGGCCATCCCGCGCCTGTGGGACGGGCGGACTACACGCTGATTGGGGTGCCGCTGCCGGCTGGCGCGACCAAGGTCGAGTTGGACTTCCATAGCTCGGTCGTCACGCTGGGGGCCGGCATCACACTCGCCGCCGCTGCCGTTGCGCTGCTCTGGCTCGTTGCACAGTGGATGGCGGACCGGCGGTCGGCCGTGACGGCCGGCGCGCGCCCCGTGATCGATGCCAGCTGAGCGCACGCTCGTCATCACCCCGACATATAACGAAGCGGCGACGATCGAGCGCCTCGTGTCGAACGTCCTCGCGCAGAATCCCACATTCGATCTTCTGGTCGTCGATGATGCATCCCCCGATGGGACGGGGGACATCGCCGATGCCCTTTCGTCGATCTCTCCGCGCGTCCACGTCATCCACCGCGAGGGGAAACTCGGACTCGGCACCGCGTACGTCGCCGGCTTTCGCTGGGCCCTGGCTCGCGGCTATGACTATGTGTTCGAGATGGATGCCGATTTTTCACACGATCCGCTCCACCTGCGCGAGTTCATGATCGCCATCCGCGACGCCGACCTCGTCCTCGGGTCGCGCTACCGCCAGGGACGTGTGACGGTGGTGAACTGGCCGATGTCCCGCCTCATGCTCAGCTATGCCGCAAACGTGTACGTCCGAACCGTGACGGGCCTGTCGCTGGATGATTCGACCGGCGGATTCAAGCTCTTTCGTCGTAAAGTACTTGAGACAATCGATCTAAACGCAGTAAAATCAAACGGTTATGCGTTTCAGATAGAGATGAACTTCCGCGCGTGGATGAAAGGATTTCGCATTGTGGAAATCCCGATCACCTTCGTGGACCGAACCGAGGGTGTGAGCAAGATGTCGAAGCGGATCGTCCGCGAGGCCGTCGCCATGGTATGGCGCCTTCGCTGGTGGGCCCTCATCGGCCGGGTGTAGGGACCGTGCCGAGGGCCGACGTACACCGCCCTGCGATCGCAGCCGATCGGGCGGCGCTGTGACGAAGTTCTTCAAGATGGCCGGGTCGGGCAACGACTTCGTGTTCTTCGACGCGAGGGGCACGGACCCCGCGGCGCTGGAGACCCCGCCCGCCATTCGGGCTATCTGTGCGCGCGGGACCGGAGTGGGCGCGGACGGGATCGTCTTTCTCGTCTCGTCCGCGGTCGCCGACGTCGGCATTCGCTACTATAACGCGGATGCATCGCCCGCTGCGTTATGCGGCAATGCGACGCTGTGCACGGTGCGGCTCGCGCATCTGCTTGGCGTCGACTTAAGGCGGAAGGGAGAAGGGGCGCCCGAGCCGGGAACCGATTTGCGGATCGAGACCGACGCCGGGGTGCTGGCCGGTCGCCTGCGGGCCGGCGGCGAGCCGGAATTCGATCTGGGTCTCGTCGAGGTGGCCGATCCCCCCCCACGCATCGCACCCATTGCCGGGGAGCAGTCGATCGGGTTCGCGATGGCGGGGATCCCGCACCTGGTCGTTCGGGTCGCCGATCTCGAGGGAATCGATCTCATGGGTCGTGGCCGGCAGCTCCGCCAGCATTCCACAGTCGGCCCGGCCGGCGCGAACGTCAACTTCGTCGGGCCGCGGGACGGCGGCCTTGGGATCCGGACCTACGAGCGCGGGGTCGAGGGTGAGACACTCGCCTGTGGTACGGGCGCGGTCGCGGCAGCGGCGGTCCTCGCGGCATGGGGTGTCAGCCGGCCGCCCGAGCCGGTCCGACTCGTCACGCGGTCCGGCCGCGTATTGACCGTCCGCCTCGAGCGACTTCCCACGGCTCCCCCCGCATCACGCTGGATGGCGTCGTTGGCAGGCGAAGGGCGTCTGGTGTTTGAAGGGGTGCTGCCGGGCTAGTGTTTTGTCCACATCGTCAGGGGTATGTAGTTTACATAATACTCCTTATACGTAGTATGCCTATACGCCAGCACA
>PLLD01000277.1 GCA_003141205.1 Gemmatimonadota bacterium | reverse complement strand
CGCCGACCACTACACCCAGGCGACGCTCTTCTACAATAGCCAGACCGAGTGGGAGAAGCGGCACATGGTCGGTGGCTTCCGTTTCGAGCTGAGCAAGCTCACGGTGCCGGCGATACGGGAGCGCATGGTGGCATCGTTGCGCAACGTCGACGAGGGCCTCGCGGCTCAGGTGGCCGAGGGGCTGGGGATCGACGTGCCCGAGCCGCTGCCGCGGGTGTTGGCGCGCCCGAGGAAGCCCGAAGTGACGGTATCGCCCGCGCTATCGCTGAGGGCGCTCCCCGGTGAGGTGGGCGTGCGCACACGTCACGTCGCCATTCTCGTCGCCGACGGGGTCGAGGGCAAATCCCTGATGTCGCTGCATGCGGCGTTGACCGGCGCGGGGGCGGTGCCGCGCTTCGTCGGCCCGCGGCTTGGGACCTTTGCCACGGCTGGCGGCGGCGCGATCGAGGCCGACGCGTCGATGGAGAATTCTCCTGCCGTGCTCTTCGACGGGCTCATCCTGCCCGATGGCGCCGCGGGTGTGGAAGCGCTCGCGTCAGATGAGCATACGACCGAGTACGTCACGAATCAGTACCGGCACTGCAAGACGATCCTCGCCCTCGGCGCGTCGCGCAGGCTACTAGAGAAAGCCGGGATCACCGAGCCCGATGGGGGTCTGCTGCTGACGCCGGCCGGGGATGCCAAGGCGGGACCGGCCTTCATGGCGGCACTCGCGAAGCACCGGCACCCGGAGCGGGAGCCGTAGCCGTAGCCGCTACGCGGCTACAGAGGAGCTGGGAGAGAGGAGAAGGTTGAGAAGGGACAGCCGGGCTGGACACGCGACGGGCCGTCGTGCAATGTGAAGCACCTTCAAACCGAGTGAGGACTGGTGCGCTTTCCCATCGTTGCCGTCGCACTTGCCTACGCATGTCTGCCCGCGCTCGCGGCTGCGCAAGGCTCTCCCGTCGCGGACGCGTTCCGCGATAACGCCAAGCATATCGGCGATCACCTCATGGCGGCGGCGGACGAGATGCCGGCCGACAAGTACTCGTTCAAGCCAACGCCGGCGCAGATGAGCTTCGCCGAGATCGTGGGGCACCTGTCCGACGGCAACGATTACCTGTGCGGCGCGATCGGCGCGATGAAGGCCCCGACGCGCGCGAAGGTGGCGGCCACCGATGGCAAGGACAAGCTCGTCGCGCGGCTCAAGGAGACGTTCGCGTTCTGCGATCAGGCGCTCGCGTCGCTCGACGATTCGAAGTTGAGCGAGCAGCTGCCCTTCTTCGGTGGCAAGACCAAATCCCGCGCCTCGGTCATGACGCTGACGACGGGAGATTGGGCGGACCATTACAGCCAGTCCGCGATCTATCTTCGGCTGAACGGTCTGCTCCCGCCGACCGCGAAGAAGCCGGGCGCGTAGCACGCCGCACCGCGGCGAAAGCAATTGAGGCCGCCCGGGACGCCGTTGGCGCCATTGCCCCAGTCGGGTTTGTCCCTACACACTGTCCGGGGAAAGGGGGCCCACAACGCGACGTCGCATAGCAGAGATTAGGGCGCGGTCGCGCAATCACCCGTCACGAGAGGTTCGCATGTCCGACATGCCACCGGGATTGCCAGAGCATCCCGTCGGGACCTTTGCATTCATGGGCGCGTACGGTGTGGTCGTGGCCATCGTGTGGATCGCGATGTACGTCGGTGTCTATCTGGGTCGCGGGGCCGTCACACCATGAAAATCGATCGCTACGAGAAGATCTGGATGTGGGCCTCCGGCGCGATGCTCTGCGCGTTCTTCGCGACCATGGCGGGCGCGGCAATCGGCAGCTCGATCGGACCGCCCAGTCACGTTCAGACGATCGACCCGCAGAAGGTGTTGAGCGACCCGCTGTTTCACCAGCAGGGAACCTGGGTGGACCGGGGGGGGCGGGTGCACGCGACGATCGTGGCGACCGCGTTCGCGTGGCTCCCGGCGCAGCTGACGCTGCCCGCCGCGACCCCGGTGACGTTCCACATGACGTCGATCGATGTGCTACACGGATTCGAGATCGTGCGCACCAACGCGCAGGCCACCCTGATTCCGGGGTACGTCAGTCAATTCACGACGCAGTTCGCGCCGGGCGACTACATGATCGTGTGCAACGAGTATTGCGGCGTAGGCCATCACATCATGGCGGCGAAGATGGCGGCCATACCACGATCGCAGTGGCGCCCGACGATGGCCGCTCCGGACGTGCCCCCCGCCCACGAGAACGGCCATGACAGCCACTGATCCGAGCGCCGACCCGAGCTCGCGCATGCCCGGGCGGTTCACCGACCGGCGTCTCATTCTCGCCAATCTCTGGGTGGCTCTTCTGGCGTTCGGCGTCGGCGCTTGCATGGCCGTGATGCAGGCGATGAGCCGAGCCGATCTCGAGCTGCCGTTTCGGTCGCCGAAGATGTACTACATGTCCGTGACGGCGCACGGAATTCTGATGGCCCTCGTCTTCACGACCTTCTTCATCATGGCGCTCGGCTACGTGGTCGTCGATACCGACCGCGGACGGATACCCTGGCCGCGATTCGCGTGGGCGTCCTACGGCGTTGCCCTCACCGGCACGGTCCTGACGTTGGGAACGGTGTACAGCTTCAAGGCCAGTGTGCTGTACACCTTCTATCCGCCGATGCAGGCACATCCGCTGTTCTACATCGGACTCACGCTGCTCATCGTGGGGTCTTGGGGGTGGTGCGCGGAGATTATCGCGGCGTGGCGAGGGGCGCTGCGGGAGCGCCCGGATCGTCCGGTGTCATTGGCGCTCCACGCGACGACCGCCAACGCCATGTTGTGGGTCCTCGCGACGCTCGGGGTTGCCGCCGAGATGTTGCTGCAGCTCATCCCCTGGTCGCTCGGTCTCGAAGCGAAGATCGATCCTCTGCTCGCGCGCACGCTCTTCTGGTATTTCGGCCACCCCCTCGTGTATTTCTGGGTCCTGCCGGCGTACGCCATATGGTATACGGTGTTGCCGAGGGAGGCGGGCGGAAAGCTGTTCTCGGATCCGCTGGGGCGGATGACCTTTGCGCTCTTCCTCGTCTTGTCGGCTCCGGTCGGGTTCCATCACCAGTTCATGGATCCGGGGATCCCGGCCGGGTGGAAGCTGTTCCACATGGCCAACACGATGCTCGTGGCGTTCCCCAGCTTCGTGACGGCGTTCACCATCTGCGCCTCGCTCGAGGTAGCCGGCCGCCTGCGCGGCGGGACCGGGTTGTTCGGATGGATCCGGACGCTCCCCTGGGGGAACCCGACCGTGGCGAGCGTATTGTTGGCCCTGTTGCTCTTCCTGGTTGGTGGGCTGGGCGGGTTGATCAACGCCTCCTATGCGATCAACTCCGCGATACACAACACGGCGTGGGTGCAGGGGCACTTCCACCTGACGGTGGGCAGCGCCACCGCGCTGACGTTCATGGGGACCGCGTATTGGCTGATCCCGAAGTTGACCGGGCGCGCGTTGCAATTCGAATTGTTGGCGAAGATCCAGCCGTATTTATGGTTTGTGGGGATGGTGTTGTTCGCCATGGTGAATCACGTCACGGGTCTGCTGGGCATGCCACGCCGAATCTTCGAGGACGCGTACGCCGGCGCCCCGCAGGCGATACCATGGCACGGCTGGACGTTGGTCTCGGCGTTCGGCGGGATCGTGCTGTTCGTGAGCGCGATGTTCTTCATGCTCGTCATGTTGGGCACGCTGTTCGCCGGGGCACGCGTGCCGCAGGAGCCCATCGTATGGGCGGAGTCGCTGGGAGAGCCCGCCGGCGGATACACGCCGGGCGTATGGGATCGGTTGGGGCTGTGGTTCGTGGTTGCCGTGGCCGTCGCGGCGATCGCCTACGGCGTCCCCCTGTGGCATCTCGTGCACATGACCCGGTACGGCAGCCCCGGGTTCCATACCTTCTAGCTAGCGAGACGCAGATCCGGAGCTTTCCCGGAGTGGGCACGCGGAGGGCGGAGAAAGGAGAGACGAAATTCGTGGGGTCTCTCCTTTTCTCCTTTCTCAGCTCTAAGGGCGCCCCGACTTCAGAAACGCGAGCAGGTCGGCATTGACGCGGTCTTTGCGGGTCGAGCAGATGCCGTGCGGGTCGCCCTCGTAGATCTCCAGACGAGCGTTCTACTTGCCCGTGCGTTGCTGCCGCAATTCCGTCAGCGCCGCGAGGACCGTATCGCTGTGCGATGTCGGATCGACCTTGATGAATTCTCTCGCGATGACGCCGGTGGGGTCGATCAGGAACGTGTTGCGCGCCGCGAGCGTCTTGGAGGCGAGATGCATTACCGAGCCATATTTGGCCGCGACGGCATGGCTGGTGTCGGCGAGCAGCTTGAAGTTCAATCCTTCCTTTGCGCAAAACTGCTTATGGGAGTCGGGGGGATCGAAGCTGACGCCGACGATGACCGCGTTCCGCTGCTCGTACTGCGCCGAATCGCGCTGGAAGTTATGCGCTTCGAGCGTGCAGCCGCTGGTGAAATCCTTCGGGTAGAAGTAGAGCACGACCCATTTCCCGCGAAAATCATGCGGGCTGACGAGGGCGCCCTCCTGCGACGGCAGCGTGAAATCGGGCGCCGGGCTGCCGACGGGCGGAGGCGGGCTTCCCGTCGGTCCACATGCAGCGACCACGAGCGCCGAGGCGAGAGCCGATAGGACGCCGGCAGCGATATACCGAACGGATGGCAGGGGGATGCGTCGACGGATCATCGGCTGGGACCTCGCATGCGTGAGCGACCGATCGGTCGCGTGGAGAAGTGAATGTTAAGCGACGATAGGGCTTAGATCATGGCCGTGACACGAGACTCGGGGGATCCGTGCCCCGCGCACGACCGCCCTTGGGTGCTCGCCGCGACGATCCTCGGGTCGGCCCTCGCTTTCATTGACGGCTCCGTCGTCACCATCGCCCTGCCTGCCTTGCAATCCGATCTGGCGATGTCGGTCCAGGGTGCGCAATGGGTCGTAAACGGCTACATGCTCACGCTTGGCGCGCTGGTATTAATCGGCGGCTCCGCCGGTGATCGCTTCGGCCGCCGCCGCATCTTCGTGCTCGGCATCGGCATCTTCACCTCGGCGTCGATCCTCTGTGGACTGGCACCCAGCACCGGCGCGCTCGTCCTTGCACGGATCGTGCAGGGGATCGGCGCCGCGCTCCTCGTCCCGACCAGCCTCGCGATCATCAGCGCCGCGTTTCCGGCGGGTGAGCGCGGGCGTGCGATCGGCACCTGGGCGGGATTCTCCGCCCTCATGACGGCATTCGGCCCCGTGCTCGGCGGCTGGCTCGTGGATGTCATCTCGTGGCGCGCGATCTTTTTCATCAACGTCCCGGTGGCGCTCGTCACGCTGGCCATCACGTTCGCTCGAGTACCGGAGACCCGGAGCGCGTCCGACGAGACCGCCGTGGATTGGAGGGGTAGCGCGCTCGCCGTGGTCGGGCTGGCGGGACTGGCGTTCGGATTGACGGACGGGTCGGAATGGGGTTGGACGCACCCGGCAATCCTTGGCGCCCTGATTGGCGGCATCGCCGTGCTCCTGTGGTTCGTATGGTTCGAGGCGCACACTCCGTCGCCGATGGTGCCGCTGCACCTGTTCCGGTCGCCGACGTTTTCCGGCGCCAACGCGATCACCCTCTTTCTCTACTTTGCGCTGAGTGGGGCGCTCTTCTTCTTGCCCTTCCTGCTGACGCGGATCCACGGCTACTCCGCCGCACAGACGGGAGCCAGCTTTTTGCCCTTCGCGCTGACGATGGGGACGCTGTCGCGCTTCTCGGGCGGCCTCGTCGATCGCTATGGCGCCCGCACGCCGCTCACGGTCGGCCCGATCCTCGTAGCCGCGGGGCTGATGTTGCTTGCCGTTCCGGGTATGGGCGGATCCTATTGGCGCACGTTCTTTCTGCCGATGGTCGTCTTTGGTCTCGGGATGGCGATCAGTGTTGCGCCCCTTACGACGGCGGTCATGGGTGCCGTGGATGAGCGCCACGCCGGAACGGCATCGGGGATCAACAACGCCGTCGCCCGGATCGCCGGGATGTTGGCTGTGGCGATGCTGCCATCGCTGGTCCTTGGGCCGGAACACCGGACCCTCGATCGCGCGACGGGGCCCTGGTTCCTCCACAGCTTTCGCATCGCGATCGCCATATGCGCCGGTCTCGCGCTCGCCAGCGCCGTGTGCGCCCGCCTCACCATCGCGGCACCCGAGACTGCGAAGCGCCGTTGACACTCCGATCTAGAGCACGGCCCACCACGGGGCCGCGATAATCCCGTCCGTGAGAATCCGGATGCCGGGGCCGCCATAGAGCAGCAGACCTCGGGGTGCGTTCGAATGCATCGCCCGGAACGTGCGCAGATGCCGCGCGTCGCCACTGTCGACGTGTGCGGACGTCTTTATTTCGACCGGAAGTAGTTGTTTGCCATCCTCCAACACGAAGTCCACCTCCTGGCCACTTGCGAGGCGCCAATGGTACAGACCGCGTCCTGGAGCATTGTCCCTCCATGCGCACATATCAGCTGCCACCAGCGTCTCCAGATGAAAGCCTGTTGGCTCCAGCTCGCGTGCGGCGGCAAGGGCGAGCGCGACATCCACGACGAAGAGCTTGGGCGCCTTGATTACACGCTGGCCGGCATTGCGGGAGTATGGCGGTATGAGCTCCACTTGGTAGCTTCGCACCAGCGCATCGACCCAGCGACGGATCGTGTTGACCGGCGTACCGAGGTCCGCCGAGAGGGCGGACGCATTCAGCTGCTGTCCCGTCTGCGTCGCGGCCAGGCGTAGGAAGCTCTCAAAGCGCTCGACGGATTCGATCCCGAGCACTTCGCGGATATCGCGCCGCACGAAGGTCTGGACGTAGTCGTCCAGCAGTCGCAGACGGTCTTCGGGGCTCACGGCGAGGACGCGGGGGAAGCCCCCCGTTCTTGCAACCTCTCTCCAGTCGAGCGCACCGCTCGCCTGCTCGCGCTGGCTGAGCGCCGTCAACACACCTTCCTCGTTTCCCGCGAATAGAAGCTCCCAGCCTCGATGCCTCTCCTCGTAACGTTGCTCGCTCAGAGTTAGCGGGCGGAGCGTCCTGTACGCCGTGCGACCTTGGAGAGAGTCCGCGATCGCGTGGCTAACCTTCGGCTGGTTGGAGCCACTTAACAGATAGCGACCAGGACGCTGCTCACGATCGACGACGGCTTTGAGCGCCAACAGGAGCCCGGGCGCACGCTGCACCTCATCGAGGACGCCGCCCCCCTCTCCCAGCTCGTCGAGCAACCCTTCCGGATCGTTCAGGGCCCGATCCCGAACATCCCGATCGTCGAGCGTTCGGTAGGCCATACCGCGTCGATCCGCTATTTCTTTACACAGAGTGCTCTTCCCTACCTGTCGAGCTCCCATGACGGCGACAGCCGGATAGAGGCGCAAATCTCGATCCAGTATGGCCTTAAGGAATCGCGGGTACCGAGCAGTTGCGTTATGTTGTGAAAACATTATATTGACCTCACGAGGCTAATATAACGTTTGGAGATAAAATGGCAAACGGCTATTCTGACGACGATCTGCTGGAGTTCCTGGGACATGCGAGCCAGCGAGGCCTCATGCCGGCGGCCACCGCGCAGTCCCTCGCCGTCGCGGCCCGCAATGTATTCGGCATTCTGAGCGACGCGGAGCGAACCGACCTGCGGCAGCTCGATCTGGATGCCGTGATAAAACGGTTCAACAACAAGCGGGCGAAAGATTTCAATCCATCTTCGCTCAAAGAGTACGGACGGCGCGTGCACCGCGCGGTTCAACTCTTCCGCCAGTGGCGAGAGGATCCAGCCAACTTCTCGCCCAAGACGCGCGCGACCGCCGCGGCGAGGAGGAAGGACAGGAGTGCGAAGGCCGAGCTGAATTTCCCTGTGGCGGTCGAGCCAGGGCTCCTGCAGGAATCGGGGGCACCCGGTGGTCGCGGCTACCGGTCCGCCTTCCCCATTCGCCCGGGCACCGTGGTAACACTGGATAATATCCCGAACGATCTCACCGCTGACGAAGCAGAACGGCTGGCTCTATTCGTGAAAATGCTCGCCGTGGAGTGAGAACGTGAACGGCACGCGCGAAACCTGTGTCCGAGTCGTTAGCCGCGCCCTCCTTTCTACATTTGCGCGGTGTCAGTCCAGCCCTGCGGCCACCCGCTCCAGGCCGCCGATGAACCGCTGCCAGCCGTAGGTCGCGCCCTGGTAGTTGGCCTCGTCTTCGGGTCGGAAGCCCGACTGCTCCATGCGCACGAGAACGCCGCCTTTCACCGGCGTCAACGTCCACGTGACGACGGTCTTCAGTCCCCCCGCCGCCTCTTCGCCCGACGCGTTCCAACTATAAGGAGGGTGGTCGTGCGACGTCGGTTCAGCGGAGGTGGGGCGACGACTGCGACGCAGTCGCTGGTAATGCCAGGCTTGCTCGGCCCCTGTGCCTGACTCCACTGTTAGGAGAGTCGCCATGCCGCGCCCAGACGAGACCTCTCCACCGTCCGAGCCCTCGCCGCCTTCCGACCGAACGGTCGGAAGGCGGCGTGCGGTCTTTGAGGAGGACAGCGCAAGGCACGACCAAGAAGCGCGGCTCGCGCGCAGGCCCACCCTCCGCGCGCATGTCATCGCGGCCGTCGCCTGCGTGGGCTGGATGGCGCTCGGGCTTTTCCTCATGCTGTGGAGCGCGCATACGACGGACGCCGGGTACGGTCGAATCGCGTTCTATGCCGGCCTGATCGTCGGCAACGGGGGGATCCTCTACACACTGATCGCGGCGTACATCTTCGGCGAGCGACGCGGCGACTGGTGAGGGCCGAATTTCATCTTGCGCCATGCCCCACGCGTGCCCTGGAACGCAAAATGTCGGATTCCGCCGGATGCAACGAAGCATGCGAGGTGCGACGACGTCCCTTGCACATTGATTTAGTGGCAACTAATATTGTTATTCTTGTGAGCGAAAAAATAAGCTGGGTGGCATACCTGTCGAATCGCCTGGTGCGGTCCTATCAGGGGACGACCCGTGCCAAACGATCGTCCGCGACGCCGTGTCCGGGCGAGCCGTTCGCGGATGCCGTTCGGGCGGAGGCGCATCCCGTCGTGCGCCCACTCGCTCGCCCGAGTGCCACTGGTCTTCCCGGCCGGAAGGGCGTGTGAGCACACCCGCGGTCGTTCTCGCCTCGGGGGAGCTCGAGGCACCCGATCTGGAAAGCACCGGGTGGCGTCATGCGCTCACGCAGCCCAGCCTCCCCGAAGTTCACCGGACCATCCCCGTCGACCACAGCGGTCGCTTCTGGCGCCGTCTCTTGGCATTCGCGGGGCCCGGATACCTCGTGGCGGTCGGATACATGGACCCCGGGAACTGGGCGACCGACATCTCGGGCGGCGCGGTCTACGGCTACGCGCTGCTTTCGGTCGTCCTCATCTCGAACTTCGTTGCCATCTATCTCCAGGCGCTCGCCGCGAAGCTTGGATTGGTGACGGGACGGGACCTCGCGCAGGCGTGCCGGGACGCGTATCCGCGGCCCGTCGTCATCGGGCTCTGGCTGTCGGCCGAAATCGCCATCGTCGCCTGCGACATCGCCGAGGTGCTAGGCGCGGCGATCGCGCTCAACCTGTTGTTCCGGGTGCCACTCGTCTGGGGCGTGGCGCTGACCGCGTTCGACGTGCTCCTCGTGCTCGCGCTCCAGCACAGGGGGTTTCGCTTCATCGAGGCGCTGGTCATCGCGCTGATCGTCACGATCACGGTGATTTTCGGGATCGAGATCGCGTTCTCGCGGCCCGACTGGGCCGGCGTCCTGACCGGGTTCATTCCCACTCCGCGGATCGTTCGGGATCCGAAGGAGCTGTATCTCGCGCTCGGCATTCTCGGTGCGACGGTCATGCCGCACAACCTGTATCTGCACTCGTCGATCATTCAGACCCGACGCCATGGACGCACTGTGGCACAGCTCGCGGATTCCATCCGCCACGCGTACACGGACTCGACGATCGCCCTGATGCTGGCGCTCCTCGTCAACGCCTCCATTCTGATCGTGGCGGCCGCGACGTTCTACCGCTCCGGACACCACGAAGTCGGCGCGATACAGGACGCCTACAAGCTCATGTCTCCGCTGCTCGGCGTAGCGGTCGCGACGCCGCTGTTCGCCATCGCGCTGCTGGCGTCGGGGCAGAACTCGACGCTGACCGGGACCTTGGCGGGGCAGATCGTGTTGGAAGGATTTACCCGGTTCAAGCTGCCACCCTGGGCACGGCGGTTGGTCTCGCGGTCGCTGGCCATCGTGCCCTCGATCTTCGCCGTCGGCTGGTACGGAGAGAAGGGTATGGCGGGTCTCATCATCTTCAGCCAGGTCGTATTGTCGGCTCAGCTCTCGTTCGCGATCGTGCCGTTGATCCAGTTCACGAACGACACAGCGAAGATGGGACCGTTCGCCAACGGACCGCTCACGCGATGGACCGGGTGGACGCTGGCCGCCATCATCGCGGGGCTCAACTGCTACCTGATCGCCACATCGTTCGCGTGAGTCGTCCGCACGACACGGTGGACCGGCGCTGGATGAACGTTCGCAGGGTGTCCGGCTTCGGAATACTGATGGCGGTCGTCTCCGCCGCACCAGGATCCCTCACGATCCCCGCGTTGGGGGCGCAGCCGGCTCTCCCGCTGCCGGCTGGAGCGCCCGTCACCGCCAGCTACGAGTGGAGCGGATGGTACGTCGGCGCTCAGACCGGCTACGGCCAGGGACGCGCGAGGGCCATCCTGTCGGATCCGGCGCCCATAGGTGCGAGCAACGCATTCGGGCGCCTCGATGGCGGTCTGCACGTCGGATACAATCACGTCCTCTCCTCGCGGTTTGTCGTCGGCGCTGAAGCCGATATCTCGGTCCCGTATTTCTTGGAGGACGGCGTTGTCGTGTCGAGCGGCGCGATTCCACGCAGCACCGTCACCGAAAAGACCGACTTTATCTCCACCGTGCGGGGCCGCGTCGGCTACGCCTGGGATCGCTGGCTGTTCTACGGAACTGGCGGGATCGCTCCCTCGCAGGCGCTTTTCATCGACAGCTCGACCTCCAACAATGATCAGGACCACCTCCTGCACCCGCGCATGGGCTGGGCTCTGGGCGCGGGCGCGGAATTCGCCATTGGAGGTGGCTGGACCGCACGGGTCGAGTATCGCTACGACCGGCTCGGGGAGGCAGGCGTCATCTTCCCGTCCGGCACCGCTGCCGAGTCCAAGACCGATGTGCATGGCCTTCGACTCGGCCTCAGTCGAAGACTCGGTCGGCCGGGCCGGCGCGCGTCCACGAATGAGGCTAGCAATCCGGAGGTGCCGCCATCCGAGCGGTGGAACATTCACGGGCAAAGCACGTTTATCGAACAGGGCTATGCCCGCTTCCGATCGCCCTATGAGGGAACGAACAGTCTGACGGGGGCCAGTCAGATAAGGAACACGGAAAGTGCGACAGCGTTCCTCGACGTGCGATTGTGGCGCGGTGCGGATCTGTACGCCAACCCGGAGATCGATCAGGGCCTGGGCCTGAACGGCACCCATGGAGTGTCCGCCTTCCCCAACGGCGAAGCCCAGAAGGCGAGTTTCCCGATGCCGCGATTCGTCGTGGATCGGATTGTCCTGCGTCAAACATTCGGTCTGGGCGGGCTCCAGGAGACGATCTCGGACGGGCCCAATCAACTGGCCGCGCAATCGGACATCTCGCGGATCACGGTCGTCGCTGGCAGGCTCGCGGTCACGGACTATTTCGATGGCAACGCCTACGCGAGCGAC
>PLLD01000080.1 GCA_003141205.1 Gemmatimonadota bacterium | reverse complement strand
CGGCAGCTCGGACAGCGATCACGCTCCTACTTTACTGCCTGATGCCCCGTAAGCCCGCAAAAGCACCCTTGGATCGTCTGCGTGCGCTGTGTCTCGCGCTACCGGAAGCACACGAGGTCGAGGTGTGGGGCGAGCCGACCTTTCGCGTCCGCAACAAGATCTTCGCCATGTACGCGACTGCCGATACCCATCACGGCCAGGGTCGCCCCGCCGTCTGGTGCAAGAGCACGCACATCAATCAGGCGCTCATGATACGTACCGAGCCCGATCGCTACTTCGCGCCGCCGTACGTTGGTCCCAAGGGCTGGGTCGGAGTGCGTCTCGACCGCTCCCCGGATTGGGATGCGGTGGAAGATCTGGTGCACACCTCGTATCGCCTGGTTGCTCCCAAGCGTCTCGCCACAGCGGTTCGACAACACTGACCGCCTGAGCTGCGGCGGGCGCCGTGGCGCCATTTCGGAGACGCGCGTATGATTGGCCCGGGATCATCCTGAGATCGGCGCAGCCCCCGTGATCGCGGGACACGCCGATGCTTGCATCGTTGCACCATTAGCCCCACCCCTCCATGTCGCAGCGTCCTCGTTGGCTTCTGCTCCCGTCACTCGTTCTCCTGACCGCTCTCCGCGTCTCGGCCCAGCAGCCGCGCCGCGCCGACCTCATCGTCACGGGGGCGAGGATCTATACGGTCGATCCGACGCACCCGATCGCGCAGGCGCTCGCGGTCCGCGGCACGCGCCTCCTCTTCGTCGGGTCCGTCACGGAGGCCATGGCGCTCAAGGGCCCGGCAACCCGTGTTCTCGACCTGCACGGCGCAACCGTGATCCCGGGGATGACCGATGCGCACGCGCACCTGATCGAGCTCGGCAAGACACTGACGCGCGTGGATCTGCGCGGCATCGCATCGTATGCGGAGGTCGTCGCGCGTGTTGTCGCTCGCGCGAAAACCATGGCGCCGGGAAGTTGGGTCTACGGCTGGGGCTGGGATCAGAACCGCTGGGCGGGACAGCACTTTCCGACGCACGGAGCGCTCACGGCGGCAGTCCCGGATCACCCGGTCGTGCTCAACCGAATCGACGGACACGCGGTACTCGCCAACGCGCGCGCCATGCAGCTGGCGGGGATCACGCGCACGACCCCTGATCCACCGGGCGGGAAGATCCTGCGCGATCCGGGCGGAGATCCCAGCGGGGTGTTCGTCGATAACGCCGAAGATCTCGTTACCCGCGCCGAGCCCCCGCTGTCGGCGGCCGAGCTCCATGAGGCAGTTCACGCGGCAGTCACGGAGTGCAATCGATGGGGGCTTACGGGGATCCATGACCCCGGCGTGGGGCGGCGGGGGCTCGAGCTGTACGAGACCCTGGCCCGAAGCGGGGCGCTCACGCTCCGTGACTACGCAATGATTGCGGACGACAGTGCGCTCGAGGCGAGCTACTTCGCGAAAGGTCCGCAGAGCGCACTGTACGACGGCCATCTCTGGATCCGCGCCGTGAAGCTGTACGCGGATGGGGCGCTGGGCTCGCGCGGTGCGGCGCTACTGGCTCCGTATTCCGATGACCCCGGAAACAGCGGATTGCTCGTATCGACGCCCGAGCATCTCCGGGCAGTGGCCGTTCAGGCGCTACGGGCCGGCTTTCAGGTGGCGACGCATGCGATCGGGGACCGAGGGAACCGGAACGTGCTCGACGCATATGAGGCCGCCTTGAAGGAAGTGCCGACAGCGGACCACCGCTTCCGCATCGAGCACACGCAGGTCCTCGATCCGACCGACATCCCGCGTTTCGCGGAACTGGGCGTCATCCCGAGCATGCAGGCCGTGCACGCAACGAGCGACATGCCCTGGGCGACCGATCGTCTCGGCCCCACGCGTGTCCTCGGTGCGTACGCCTGGCGGAGTCTGCTCAATACAGGCGTGATTATTCCCAATGGCAGCGACTTTCCGGTCGAGCGCGTGAACCCCTTGTACTCATTCCACGCCGCGATCACGCGGCAGGATGAGCGCGACTCACCGGCGGGCGGGTGGCATCCGGAGCAGCGGATGACGCACGAGGAGGCGCTACGGTCAATGACGATCTGGCCGGCGTACGCGGGATTTCAGGAGAAGGATCTGGGGTCTCTAACCGCGGGGAAGTACGCCGATTTCGTCGTGCTCGACCGCGACATCATGACGGTGCCGGATGCTGACATCCTCCATGCGCGCGTGCTGGCGACGTACGTGGGAGGGAAGGCTGTGTACGAGGCGAGCGAAGCACAGCAGTAGCGCCCGGTTCGACCCCTACCTCAAACCATGTGCCGCCTCGATGTGTCTAAGAACGGGGGCCGGGCGTCACACCTGTCATCGCTCCGCCCCCGTCTTCTTGCGGAAATGGGGTCCGGAATGATCATTAGGTCGCGCTATCGTCGCGGGGACACACCAACTCTATTATGACTGATCGTCATGACTGATCGTCGCGACTTTCTGAAGCAGAGCGCCGCCATGGCCGCGCTCGTGGCGATGCGCGATCCGCGCATTCCTCCCTGGATGCACACCGCCGTCGGGAGTGTGTCGCTCTCGGCGCCTCCAGCATCCGTGGCAGTGATCGGCGAGCCCGCGGCCATCCGCGAGCTACTCGCGACCGCTGTCCACGCGGCCACCTCCGCGGGCGCCGCGTATGCCGACGTCCGCATCCAACGCCTGCGTGGCAACAATGTTTTCACTCGGGAGCATCAGATCCTCGGGGTCGGCGACAGCGATACGATCGGGTGCGGCGTCCGGGCCCTCGTCGATGGGACGTGGGGATTCGGGGCGTCACGCGACCTGACCGCCGATGGCGTGGCGGCGGCCGCCCGGCAAGCGGTCGCCACGGCGCGGGCCTCACGCGTAGCGCGGGGGACGCCGGTGCAACTTGCACCCACTCCGTCACACCCCGACGCGACGTGGTCGAGTGCGTTTTCGACTGATCCCTGGACCATTCCGCTGGAACAACAGGTCGATCTCCTGATGCGCGCCAACGCGGCCGCGCTCACCGCGAAGAACGTTCAGTTCGTGACGAGCGGGTTGTTCTTCGTCAAGGAGGAGCGGCACTACGCATCGACCGAAGGGTCGACGATCACACAGACGCTCATCCGCAGCGCGCCCTTCATGGCCATCACCGCCGTCGCCGCCGATCGCAGCGACTTCCAGACGCGCACGAACGTCGTCCCGCCGATGGGGCGCGGCTGGGAATACGTTCTGGAGCAGGACCTGGTCGGCCATGCGGCGAAGTGGGGGGAAGAAGCCGCGGAGAAGCTGACCGCGACATCCGTCACGGACGGGCGGTACGATCTCGTCCTGCACCCTTCCAACCTCTGGCTCACGATCCACGAATCGATCGGGCACCCGACGGAGCTGGATCGTGCGCTCGGGTATGAGGCCAACTACGCCGGGACGAGCTTCGTCGCGCCGCCGGAGAAAGTGCTCGGACAACTGCGGTACGGTCCGGACAGCATGAACATTCAGGGCGACCGATCGCAGGTCGGCGCGCTGTCAACGATCGGGTACGATGACGACGGCGTGCAGCCCGAAGATTTCCTCATCATCAAGAACGGGATCTTCAGCGACTACCAGACGACCCGGGAGCAGGCGAACTGGCTCAAATGGTGGTACGATCGGCAGGGTCGGGCGATCCGGTCACACGGCTGCTCGTACGCCCAGGATTGGGAAAGCGTGCAATTCCAGCGCATGCCCAACGTCTCGCTACTCCCTGGGACGGCCGACCACACGTGGGACGACCTGATTGCGGCCACTGATCGCGGCATCGCGATCATCGGGGATGGGAGCTACTCGATCGACCAGCAGCGATACAACGCGCAGTTCGGCGGGCAGCTCTGCTACGAGATCCGCGGCGGCAAGCTCGGAGGGATGCTCAAGGACGTCGCCTATCAGATCCGCACACCGGAGTTCTGGAACTCCATGACGATGATCGGAGGGAAGGGCAGCTACCTTCTACACGGAACATTCTCCGATGGCAAAGGACAGCCGTCGCAGAGCAACGCCGTGAGCCACGGAGCGGTGCCTGCACGCTTCACGCAGGTCAACGTGATCAACACGGGGCGCAAGCTATGATGCGCACCCGGTCCCTGGCCGCCGAAGCGGCACCGATGTCCCGTGACGCGCTCGAGGCGCTCGCCACACGCGCGATCAAGTTGTCCCATGCGGACGGCGCGCAGGTCGACGTTCGGAGCGGGGTATCCGGAAACACCCGCTTCGCCGTCAACGAGCTCTCCACGGCGGGCGACGTGAGCGACGCCACGATCTCGGTGACGAGCGCCTTCGGCCCGAAGCGGGCCTCCGTCTCAACCAACGATCTGTCGGATGAGGGAGTGCGCACGGTCGTATCGCAGTCGGAGCAGCTGGCCAAGCTGGCTCCTGACGATCCGGAAGCGATGCCGGCGTTTGGGCCCCAGCAGTATCAAACGATCGAGGCGTACTTCGAGTCGACGGCCCGGGTGTCCGCGAAGGAACGGGCCGAGGCAGCGCTCACGGCACTGGAGCCGGCGCGCGCAGCGCGCGGGATCGGCCTGATGGCGGCGGGCTTCGTCGTGACGGGCGAGAGTGCGTCCGTCACAGCGAATAAAGCCGGGCTATCCGCCTTTTTCCGCAGTACCTCGGCCAACTATACGCTCACGGTGCGAACGGCCGATGGCACGGGCTCCGGATGGGCGGCCGCCGATGACCACGATTGGACCAAGCTCGATCCCAAGGCCGTTGCCGAACGGGCGATCGAGAAAGCGCAGCGCTCGCGGAATCCGATTCGACTCGAGCCGGGTCGCTATACGGTCATTCTCGAGCCGCAGGCCGTGGGGGATCTGGTGCAGCTCGTGCAGGGCGAGCTCGATGCGCGATCGGCGGACGAAGGGCGCAGTGCGTTCGTGCGCGCGTCGGGCGGGTCCAAGGTTGGGGAGACGATTGCCGACTCCCGCGTCACGCTGTTCTCGGATCCGGCCGACCCGCAGCTTCGGTCCGCGCCGTACGACGGGGAAGGGTTCCCGGTGGGGCGCCAGGTGTGGATCGAGAACGGTGTCTTGCGTGAGCTCTCGTATTCGCGGTTTTGGGCCAAGAAGCAGGGGAAGGAATACAAGGGGCAGTCGGGGTCGCTCAAACTGATTGGTGGTCCCACCTCCCGGCAGGAGATGATCAAATCGACCGAGCGGGGCGTGCTCGTGACGCGGCTCTGGTATCTCCGCGAGGTCGATCCGCGGACGATTCTGTACACGGGATTGACCCGGGACGGAACGTTTCTGATCGAGCACGGGGAGATCACGAAATCGATCCGGAATTTCCGCTTCAATGATTCGCCGCTCTTCCTCCTGAACAACCTCGATGCGCTGGGGCCTGTAGAGCGGCTTGCGGGGACGGAGGGGTCGGGCGATGTCGCAATGCCGATCCTCAAGGCCCGCGACTTCGACTTCACGAGCCTGTCGGACGCGGTGTAGTCAATACAATCTCGGCCGGCCACGGCCGGAGCGTGGATGCGACGGAGCTCGCGGCGGTCGTCGCGCGCGCGATCCGCGCTATGCGCGCGGGGATGGGAGATCGCACGCGTCTATAGAGCTCAGCGATCGATCGCCTTGTCGAGATGGAAGGCGACGCGCACGCCCCACTCGAACGCCCCCGCCGGAAGCAACCAGCGTAGCAACGGGAAAACCTTCGCTTCCTTCGTCACCGTATTCCGCAAGGCGGGCCGAGGAGTCCGCACGAGCTTCGACACGACAGTGGCAACCACCTCGGGCCCCGGTGCCGCTTGCTCGAACCCGTGCATCGTCCCGAGCGCGCGTTCCCGCCAGGGTGAGTATTCGGGGAGTGCGTTGATCGGGGGTTCTGCGTAGAAGGGGGTTTTGATGGAACCCGGTTCCACCAGTGCGACCTGGATCCCGAGCGGCTTGAGCTCGTGCCGCAAGGATTCTGTGTATCCCTCCACGGCGGATTTGCTCGCGTTGTAGAAGCCCCAGAAAGGGACCGGGACGAGTCCGGCCAACGAGCTCATATTCACGATGAGCCCACTCTGCCGCTTGCGCATCAGGGGCAACACCGCTTTCACCATGCGCACGATCCCGAAAAAATTGGTCTCGAATTGTGCCTTGGCCTGCGCAATCGTCACGTCTTCGATCGCGCCTGCCAGGAGATAACCGGCGTTATTGATGAGGACGTCGATCTTTCCCGCCTGCGCGACGACCGCTGCCACACACTCGCGTACCGAGTCGTCGTTGCAGACGTCGAGTGGGAGCATCGTCATGCCATTGACCGTCGTCTCGGAGACCCTCCGGCTCGTACCGAAGACGCGGTGCCCATCGGCCGTCAACCGTTGCGCGATGGCGGCACCGATTCCGGAGGACGCGCCGGTGACGAGAACGACTTTGCGGTCTGCAACGCTCTCCATACGCCCCCCGGAGAAATTTTCCGCTTCTACAGTGGCTGTAAGCTATCGACGCGACTGACCTATACGGTGGCTGGTGCTGCGGGCTCGCCGCGTATGAAGCGCGCGAGATACCCCGCCGTGCGGCTGTCGGACGACGAGAGCAAGGCAGCAGGCGGCCCCGTCGCGACGACGCATCCCCCCGCATCCCCCGCACCGGGGCCCATGTCGATGACCCAGTCGCTGCCGGCCACGACGCGCATGTCGTGCTCCACAACGATCACCGTATTGCCCGAGGCGACCAGTCCGTCGAGCTGCGTCATGAGCCTTTCCACATCCTCCGGATGCAAACCCGTGGTCGGCTCGTCGAGGATGTAGAGCGAATTCCCCCGCTGCGTCCGCTGGAGCTCGGTCGCCAGCTTGATGCGCTGCGCCTCGCCACCGGATAGCTCCGTGGCCGGCTGCCCGAGGCGCAGGTAGCCGAGCCCAACCTCGCGCAGCACCGTGAGCGCTCGGTGCACGGCGGGTTCGTCCGCGAGGAACATCCACGCCGCGTCGACCGTCATCCCGAGGACATCGGCGATGCTGGCGCCGCGATACGTGATCTCGAGCGTCTTGGCGTTGAAGCGGGCGCCATGGCAGGTGGGGCAGCGGGCGTACACGCTGGGTAGAAAGAGCAGCTCGACGAAAACCCACCCCTCCCCTTCGCAGGTTTCGCAGCGCCCCTTGGCGACGTTGAAGGAGAAGCGCCCGGCGTCGTAGTGCCGCGCGCGCGCCGCGGGGGTCGCGGCGAAGAGCTTGCGCACGTGATCGAAGAGACCGGTGTACGTCGCGAGATTCGAGCGCGGCGTCCGCCCGATGGGTTTCTGATCGACCCGCACGAGCCGCCTGATCCCCTCCATGCCCCCGGCGATCCGACCCCCGGTCGGGGCGACCGCCTCCTCCGCCAGGGGATCTGCATCCTCCGCATCCTCGGCCGCCTCATGCCCTAGCTGGGCGGCGACCAGATCCACCAGCGCTTGACTCACCAGGCTTGATTTTCCTGACCCGGACACCCCGGTCACGGTCGTGAACGCTCCCACGGGGAAAGCGACATCGAGTGCGTTCACATTGTTGCGTGTGACTGCCTCGAGACGCAGCCAATCGCGCGGCACGCGTGGCGCTCGTGGGGGCAGGGCGTGATCGCCGAAAAGGTACCGGCGTGTCCGAGACGGCTCGACCTTTTGCAGCCCCGCGAGGGGGCCGCTGTACAGCACTTCGCCGCCGTGCTCGCCGGCCGCCGGACCGACGTCCACGACCCAATCAGCGCGCCGGATAATGTCGAGATCATGCTCGACGACGAAGAGCGAATTGCCGGACCCCTTGAGGCCGTCGAGCGCCGACAGCAGGGCCTCCGTGTCCGCAGGATGCAATCCCGCCGATGGCTCGTCGAGCACGTACACGACGCCGAACAGATTCGATCGCACCTGCGTGGCCAGGCGCAGCCGCTGCAGCTCGCCCGGCGACAGGGTCGGGGTGCTGCGCTCGAGCGACAGGTATCCCAACCCGAGATCCAGGAGCACGGCGAGCCGAGCCAGGATGTCCCTGCTAATCCGCTGCTCCACGATCGCCTTTTCCGGATGTTCCGCCTGCAGCTTCGCCCATCCCGGCGCGGTCCCCTCCGCGGTCGGCCGCAGAATCTTGGTGATGCGCGCCATCGGCTGGCGTGAGAGCTCCGTGATGTCGAGTCCCGCGAACGTGACCGCCAGTGCTTCGCGCCGCAATCGCTTGCCGCGACACAGCGGGCATTCGCTCGCGATCATGAATCGCAGCGCCCGCCGCTTCATGGACGCGCTCTGCGTCGTGGCGAAGCTGTGCAACACGTGCCGCTTCGCACTCGAAAACGTGCCCATGTAGCTCGGCTCTTCCTTGCGCTTGAGCGCCCGTCGAGTCTCGGCTGGCGTATAGCCCGCGTACACCGGCACTTCGGGCTGCTCATCGGTGAAGAGGATCCAGTCGCGCTCCTTTCTCGGGAGCTCCCGCCACGGGCGATCGACATCGTAGCCCAGCGAGACGAGGATGTCGCGTTGGTTCTGCCCGCCCCATGCCGTTGGCCACGCAGCGATCGCCCGTTCCCGGATCGTGAGGGATGGGTCCGGCACCATCGACGGCTCCGTCGCATCGTACAGGCGTCCGAGGCCATGGCATTGCGGGCAGGCTCCCTCGGGCGTGTTCGGGGAGAACGATTCCGCGTACAGCATGGGGTGCCTAAGCGGATACGTTCCGGCGCGCGAATAGAGCATGCGCAAGGAATTCGAGACTGTCGTGACGCTGCCGACGGAGGATCGGGTGCTGGTCCCGCCGCGCTGTTGCTGGAGCGCCACGGCCGGTGGGAGGCCGTCGATGGCGTCGACCTCCGGCGGGCTCATCTGATCGAAGAGGCGCCGAGCATACGGGGCGACCGACTCGAGGTACCGCCGCTGCGCTTCGCCGTAGAGCGTCCCGAACGCCAGCGAGGATTTCCCCGACCCCGAGATCCCGGTGAACACGACTAGCGCGTCGCGCGGGATGTCGACGTCGACGTTCTTGAGGTTGTGCTCGCGCGCGCCCCGCACGCGCACAAAGCCGCTCCGGCTCCCCCCTCCGGCGGGCGGCGGAGGGCGTTTCTCTCCCTTGGACATCATCGGAAACTATGCGGACAGTGCATGACGCGAGCCACGTCGAGAAGGGCTGTATCCGTATTGTTGTGTGCTCGCTAATCATTCGCCGCGCGCCTTGACGGTCGGCGGGAATGCCGGTAGCGGGGGGCCGGGGGACGGCGATAACGTGGATCATGGGTGCCCTCTTCTTCGTGCTTGGTCTGGCTCGTTTTTTCCGGCGATAGCGGCCACGTATCTGTTACTCCGCCTTCGAGAAGGGCGGATCGACCTGACGATAAATCATATGACGACATACGCTGTCATACTATTTGTTTTTTTTTGTAGGCTAATCTGCGGCTTGCCATAGCCGATGAAGTCCCGATTCGGCTGGATCATCGAACGTGGAAGCGATCGTGCTGCAGCCGGTGTAACACGCGCTGCCCATTTAGCCGGTAGTGCTGCGGCGGTTTTATCTAAGTTTCGTGGGGGGTTTTGACTAGTGATAAGGCAACATTATCGTTAGTTTAGTCATTACATACGGACTTATGCCAGCCTGAGCCCACCGTGCCTGATTCCCCAAAGCCAATCGCGCTCGCCCCCGCTGCCCCTGCCCTGCCCCTCGACGTCGCCGCCCTCGTCACCGACGCCCAAGGGTTCATGGTGCACGCGCGAGCGGCCAACACGCGCCGTGCCTATCTCGCCGACTGGACAGACTTTACGGCGTGGTGCTCCGCCCACGGAGCCCTGCCTCTCCCAGCCGATCCCCGACTGGTCGCGCTTTACCTAACGGCCCTCGTCAACGGATCCCGGTCCCCGGACGGACAGTGGAACTCCCGGCCGAAGCGCGTCGCCACCTTGAGCCGGCGGCTGTCTGCGATCCAGCACTACCATAGAGTAGCCGGGCACGAGCTGAATACCCGCGACCCCGTCCTCCGCGACACGTGGCGCGGCATCCGCCGGACGGTGGGGACTGCATCCGTCGGCAAGTCGCCGATCGTCACCGAATACCTCAAGGCGCTGCTCGAGACACTCGACCCCACAACGGTGGCCGGGTCCCGCGACCGGGCGCTACTGCTCGTCGATTTCGCCGGATGCTTTCGCCGGTCGGAGCTCGTCGCCCTCGATGTCTCCAATGTCACCCACCAGAAGGACGGCCTCGTCGTGACGCTACAGCGATCCAAGACCGACCAGGAGGCAAGAGGCGACGCGCGCGGTATCCCCTACGGCGCCAACCCCGAGACCTGCCCCGTTCGCGCGCTGGACGCGTGGCTCCAGATGGCAGGCATCACCGACGGACCGATTTTCCGCGCCGTCACGCGATACGGCACGGTGCGACCCGAACGACTCACGGCACAAAGCGTGGCGCTCGTGGTCAAGCGAGCCGTGTCCGCCGCACGCACGGCCGCGATCGAGGCGGGGAATCAATGGCTCGCTCAAACGATGGACCCCCGGTACTACGCCGGGCACAGCCTCCGCGCGGGATTCATCACGAGTGCCGCGGCCGCTGGCGTGTCCGAGAGCGACATCATGCGGCAGAGCGGGCATGCGCGCAGTGACACGCTCCGGAAATACATTCGGCACGCGACCGTGTTTCGCCAGAACGCGGCAGCAAAGGTGGGGCTTTAGCCTGATATAGTGCCCGTGAGAGAGCTGACCGTTCCGTAACATTCCAGACAATGAGCTCGTGCGCGCTACCCATCTCCGAGGCGCGCTGTCCTACCACGCAACTGTTAGACGCGCCTGCACACTGCGCGGCCGCCCAACCGACGGTCCGCTCGTGAATGCCCCCTTGAGGATGTAGTGCAGATCGAAAAGGTTGTCGACGAAGATCTCGGGGTGCAGCGTCGTCCTGCCCACGACAATCATCGTGCCGATCGCCGGATTCACGATCGTGCTCGGCGCGACCTTGACGCGAGGATTGAAATCAAACAGTCCCGTGAAGTTGGGCGCCGCCGCCGGGCGACCGTTGGTGAGCCCGGAGCCGACGATGACGGTGAGGCTCGCGTACCCCCACCGAGGGTTATAGTCGCCGCTCGCCACGACGGACAGTCGCTGGTCGTGGTCCTGATCGAACCAGCCGTCCGGATACGCCGTCGGAAAGAATCCCCCCGTGATCGGACCGTGCGCGCTGGCATGACTCAGCGCGGCATTGACGTAACCGGAGAACGCGCCCGCCGGGCGAAACTCGACGACCGACTCGAGCCCCGCGACGTGCACCACTCCGATGTTGACGGTCGTCGTCAGCGCCGTACCGGGCAGCGTGTTGTCATCCACGGCCGGTGAGTCGTCCCGATAATAGGCATCGAGCTTCGTACTGATCCCGCCCGAGAATCGATGCGTGAGCCCGGTCTCGTAATACGAATCTCGCTCGGGCACCGTGGGCTGACCGGCGGTACCCGCGTGGGCCGCGGATGCGAGGACATGAAAGTCCTCCACGTTCGACGGGATGAAGAGCCGTCCGAAGTACGCCCAGACCGATGTGCCCTCAGCAGGATACCACGCGAGCCGGACGCGCGGGCTCACCTGGTGGATGTCCCCCGCGAGCGGTGCCATGTGGTGATCGAGCCGGACCCCCGTACGGAGCTCCCAGTGCGCCGAGGGGTCGTAAACAGACTGCACGTAGATCCCGGCGTCGCCGCCGCGGACATTCGCGTTTACCGATGGCCCCGCATCCTGCATCGCATCGATCGTGTTGAAGGCCTCGCGCCCCTCGACGAGCGAGGCGTCAGCCCCTGTCTTGACGGTGAGGTCGCTCGTCACCGGAAGCGTGTAGTCGGTCCTCAGGCCAACGGTGGTCGCAGACCGATCCTCGCGAACATTGTAGCGGTCCGTCGTGTCGGGGTAGAAGACGAACGATGGCTCATCGCCGGCTCCCGGCGCGTACCGCAGCGTGCTCCGGCGCACGTAGGTGGCGGTGAACAGCTCAGGCGCTCGCCGCATGTCTCCGAATCGGTGCCTCCAGCCGATATTCGCGAACCCGTTGTCGTCCGTCTGCGCGTCATTCAGAACCCGAAAGCTCGAATCGAAGGGCACGAGGAAGTGGGTCCGAGACGCATTGACATCGAGCGTGACCACGTCGCGCGTCGATGGCGCATACTGGACTTTGGCGAAACCGAATTGGTCCTGCCCCGTATTGTGGAAATTGACGGGCGCGTTCCCGGGCCCCGCCACGACCGGCTCGAGGCGCATCGCCGTCTCTTCCCGCGTCCCCGACACCAGAACGCCGACAGGACCGCTGTTGGTGCTCAGCAGGACCGTCTGGCCATCGCTATCGAATGACCCGGCATATGTCGATGCCTGCCCGTGAAAGCCACCCTCCGGAATGCGGGTCGCGACGTTGATGACCGCGATGTTCTTGTTGCCATACTCGGCGTCCCACGACCCCGTCTTGAAGTCGATGCGGTCCACGACGGCGGGGTCGAACGGCTCGTTGAGGGTCCCGGATACGCTCGATGGCACGGGGACGCCGTCGATGTAATACGTGTACTCTGCGTGCTGCCCCCGGATATGCACCTCCCCCGTCGGTGCACGCGCCGCACCGGCGATGGACTGCTGCACGATCTGCGAGGTCGTCGTCGTGGGAGCGCCGTGAAAGGCGTTCTGCTGGAAGACCTGGTCCCCGGTTCGCGTGTCGACCGCGACGGGGGCGCCGGACGACACTACCACGGGCTGCAGCGTTGCGGCCACGGCGACGAGCGACATGTCAGCCCGGGCGATGGGTGTCTCCTCGTCCAGTGTGATCGCTCGCGCACTCACGGCATAGCCGAGCCGGCGCGCGCTGACCGTATACGTCCCGGCTCCCTCGGCCGCCAGGCTATACTGGCCCTCGGCGTCGCTGCGCGTTGTCCCGATGAGATCGTGTCCACTGCTGAGGGCGACGACGGCGCCGGGGCACGGGGTGCCCGACGCGCTGTCCCGGATCGTCCCGACCACACGCCAACCAGCCACCTCCGGCGGCACGGCCCGCGCCGGCGCGCCCTGGGCGCCCGATTCGCGAATCGCCACCAGGACCAGAACCGCGAGCGCGACGCTGCCCAATATCCAGCGCGCCGCGAGGACCGTGAAGTGTTCACGAATTAGTAGTTTATATACGACCATGAACGATTATTAGCGTCCGCTAACTCCGGATGCAAGGCATAGCCGTCCTGGCCGCGGATCGAAACTGCCTTGTTGCCCGGGGTCTACCGCGCGCGCGGACGCCGGCCCGTCGGAGCACGGCGACCGGGGTGTACGACCGTGTTCCGGTCGGGGCGGACCAGCACGCCCCGGCCGAGCGCGGGGCCGATGCTGCGCTCAAGGGCGCGCCGCCCGGTCCCCACCCGGATGGTGATCGGTCCGTCAAAGGGGGCGCGGGCGGTCACCACCACCGGCGCGCCGGGGACGAGCCCTAGCTCGGCCACGTGCCGCAGGCGCGCGGGATCGTCGTCGCTCACGAGAACGACCGTCGCGTGCTGCCCAACCGTGAGATCGACGATCGATTCGTAATGCCGCTCGACGATCGTGCCCTCCCGCGTCGGGATCGGAGCGCCATGCGGGTCGACGGTCGGCTCCCCCAGCGCCGCGGCCATGCGGTTGACGAGCGCGTCGCTCGCCGCGTGCTCGAGCCGCTCGGCCTCGGCATGGATTTCATCCCAGGGGAATTCCAGCACGCGCGCCAGAAACGTCTCGATGATGCGGTGCCGCCGCAGGATGCGCAGCGCAGTGCGCTGACCGGCCTCAGTCAGCCGTGCCCCGCGATACCGCTCGTACGTCAGGAGGCCCTGCTTGGCCAGGCGGCGTACCATCCAGGTCACCGACGGCGGCGCGATGGTGAGCCGGCGAGCGATGTCGCTGGTGGCGGCCATGCCCGTCACGCGCTCGAGCTCGTAAATGGCCTTGAGGTAGTCCTCGACCGGGCCGGTATACGCGGGCTCGCGGGACGCGGCGTCAGCCGCGGAGCGACGGGCCGAGGCCATCATAGTCGGCAATATAGCTCGGCCCCGGCGCGACGCCCGGCTTCGCCGTTTACGTCAGGGCGTAGTAAGTAGCCGTCGGTACTCCCCACGAGCACGGTCCCGTTTACAACGGCGGGCGACGAAAGGACGCTCCCCATTCCATACAGCTTGTCGATCTGCGATAGCGAAGGAGCTCGAGTCTCAGCAACGCGATCGGTCATTTCCTCCACGCCGCAATTATATCAGAATCGGCCGCCGCCGGGCCGGAGAGAGTACGCAGCTCGGAGCGACACCCGCCCCCGCAAGCCCGCTCCAGCGAAAGAGCTATATCAATGCGTAGTTAAGGTCACGTGCCCCAACTGACGACCTCCCCTCGCGCCGCCCCCAGGCGTAATATTTGCACCCTCGCGCTCTGCGCTCGGCCCAGCGGGGCCGCCCCACGTCGCCGGTTAGCTGACCGGCTACACACCTAGTCCGCACCCGCCCGCCCCATGTGGATCGTACGCCTCGCGCTCCGGCGACCCTACACGACGCTCTGCATGGCGCTGCTCATGCTCCTCGTCGGCGTCTTCGCCGCGCTCTCGATGTCCACCGACATCTTCCCCACCACCAACATCCCGATCGTCTCCGTCGTGTGGGGCTACAACGGCCTCCCCGCCAAGGACATGGCCGGCCGGATCGTCACCATCAGCGAGCGCGCCTACACCACCGGCGTCGCCGACATCGAGCACATCGAATCCGAATCGCTCGACAACATCGCCGTCATTCGCGTCTACATCCAACCGTCTGGCGACCTCGCCGCCGCCATCGCTCAGATCGCCAGTACCTCCCAGGCCATCCTCAAGGCGTGTCCCCCGGGTACCACCCCGCCCTACATCATCCGCTATAGCGCCACCGACGTGCCGATCCTCGAGATCGGCATCAGTAGCACGACCGCCAGCGAGCAGGAGCTCAACGACAACGGCAACAACTTCGTCCGCCCCTTCTTCGTCACTGCCCAGGGCGCCAACCTCCCCCCCGTCTTTGGCGGACCCCCGAAACAGATCAACGTCGACCTCGACCCCGACCGCCTGCTCGCGAAAGGGCTCTCCCCCGTCGACGTCAGCAACGCGATCAATACCCAGAACATCATCCTCCCCGCCGGCACCGAGAAGATGGGCACCCGCGAATACCAGGTCGCCCTCAACTCCAGCCCCGACATCATCGGCCGCCTCGACGACGCCCCCATCAAGATCGTCAACGGCCAGATGATCTACATCCGCGACGTCGCCCACGTGCGCCAGGGCGCCGGCGTCCAAACCAACATCGTCCGCATCAACGGCCGCCGCGCCGCCTACCTCGAAGTCCTGAAGTTCGGGAAAGCCTCCACCATCGCCGTCGTCAATCAGATCCGCAAACTCCTCCCGCAAGCCCAGAACTCCATCCCCTCCGACATCAAGCTCAACGTCGTCCAGGACCAGTCCGTCTACGTCCGCCACGCTATCAGCGGCGTCATCCGCGAGGGCGTCCTCGCGGCGTGCCTCACCGCCCTCATGATCCTCCTCTTCCTCGGCAGCTGGCGCAGCACCGTCATCGTCGCGATCTCGATTCCGCTCTCCATCCTCACCTCCATCATCGTCCTCTGGGCACTCGGCCAGACGATCAACATCCAATCACTCGGCGGACTCGCCCTCGCCGTCGGCATCCTCGTCGACGACGCCACCGTCGAGATCGAGAACGTCCACCGCAACATGTCGCAGGGGAAAAACCTGCTGCAGGCCATCATCGATGGCGCGTCACAGGTCGCCGTCCCCGCCGTCGTCGCCTCCGTATCGATCTGCATCGTCTTCGTCCCGATCTTCTTCCTGAGCGGCGCCTCGGCCGCCCTGTTCCGCCCCCTCGCCCTGGCCGTCATCTTCGCCATCCTCGCGTCGTACCTGCTCTCGCGCACCCTGGTGCCCAGCATGGTCCATCACATGCTGGACCGCGAGATCGAGATGTACCGGGGCACCGAGGAAGAGCAGATCGAGAAGCGGCGCACGGCCGGCTGGATCTGGCGCATCAATGCGCGGGTCGAGCGCGGACTCGAGCACTTTCGCGATCGCTACGCGGCCTTCCTCACCCTCGCGCTCGACCACTCCATTATCACCGTCACGGCCGGCCTCCTGTTCATCGCGGGGAGCATGCTCCTGATTCCGGCCATAGGCGAGGACTTCTTCCCGACTGTCGACGCCGGTGTCTTCCAGCTCCACATCCGCGCCCCCACCGGCACCCGCCTCGAGGAGAGTGAGCTCATCTTCGGCGCCGTCGAGCGGACGATCAAACGGGTCATCCCCCCGTCCGAGATCCAGCTGATGCGCGACAACATCGGGTTGGCCGGTGGAGGGGTCGCGCTCGCCATCGGGGACCTCTCGATCATCGGCCCATCCGATGGGCAGATGCTCGTCTCCCTCACACCCGAACACTCCCATCCGACGATCGAGTACCAACATCTGCTGATCGACGCGCTCACGCGCGAGTTTCCATCCGAGCAGTTCTGGTACCAGCCGGCCGACATCGTGTCGCAGGTCTTGAATCAGGGACTCGCAGCCCCCATCGACGTCCAAATCACCGGCCGCCAGCAGGACAGCAACTACGCGATCGCCCGCACCGTCGCGAGCCAGCTGCGCCGCATCCCCGGTGCGGCCGACGTGCGCATCGGACAGGTCATGGACGAGCCGGAACTCTTTTTCTCCGTCGACCGCGACCGCGCCCAGCAGGTCGGGCTCACGCAATCGAATATCGCCCAGTCCCTGCTGATCTCCCTCAGCGGCAGCTTCCAGACCGCGCCCAACTTCTGGCTCGACCCCTCGAACGGCGTCAACTACACGATCTTCGTGCAGACACCGCAGTACAGGATGACCAGTCTCGACCAGCTCGCCGCCACCCCCGTCAACAGCAGCGGAGCGACCGCCCCACCCCAGCTGTTCGCCAATCTCGCCACCACCGCGCGCCGCACGGTGCCCGCGATCGTCAATCACTACAACATCCAACCCGCCTTCGACGTCTATGCCCAGCCCGACGGACGCGACCTGGGCGGCGTCGCCAATGATGTCGATCGCCTGATCGACCAGATTCGCGCGAAGCTGCCCCGCGGTTCGACCATCAAGCTCCGCGGCCAGGTGCAGAACATGCGCCAGTCCTTCACCGGGCTGATCGGCGGCATCCTCGCCGCCATCGTTCTCGTGTTCATCATTCTCATGGTCAACTTCCAGACGTTTCTCGATCCCGTCGTCATCGTCGCGGCGCTCCCCGGCGCCGTATCCGGCGTCCTCTGGGCGCTCTGCATCAGCCGGACCACCTTCAGCGTCCCATCCCTCATGGGAATGATCATGGCCATCGGCGTGGCTACCTCCAACAGCGTCCTCCTGATCACCTTCGCCGACGACGCCCGGCGCGCCGGCTTCAACGCGCGCGACGCCGCGCTCGAGGCGGGCACCACACGACTCCGCCCGGTGATCATGACCGCCCTCGCCATGATCATCGGCATGATCCCCATGGCATTTGCCCTCGCCGAGGGCGGCGAGGAAAACGCCCCACTCGGCCGCGCCGTGATCGGCGG
>PLLD01000035.1 GCA_003141205.1 Gemmatimonadota bacterium | reverse complement strand
ACGTCGCGGTGGATCACGCCGTGGCGGTGCGCGTAGTCCAGGGCGAGCGCGGCCTCACGGGCCAGGCGGAGTGCCTCGGGCACAGGGAGCTGGTGCTCGCGATTCAGTCGATCGCGGAGTGACTCCCCTTCGACGTAGGGCATCGTGAACCAGAGGAGCCCGGTGGGGCTCTCGCCAGAGTCGAGGACCGTAAGGATATGCGGGTGCTGAAGCTTGGCGGCGAGGGTGATCTCGCGCCGAAAGCGCTCGGGACCGAGGGAAGCGGCGAGGTCCTGATGCAGAACCTTGAGCGCCACCGGGCGGCCGTGCTTGGCGTCCTGGGCGAGGAAGACTGTAGCCATCCCGCCGCGCCCGAGCTCCCGCTCCAGGACATAGCTTGCGCCAAGGGTTGCCTGGAGCTGGCCGCGCAGATCGGGAGCGGTCACAGGGTGGGACTCCTGCGCATTGGGACATAACAAGATAGGATGCTGTGCCTCAAGCGACCAGGCATGCGCTGGGGGCGACGGTGTTCGGGGAGGGGATTGCTTCGCCCGCTACGCGGGCTCGCGAAGACGGGATGGCCTCGGGCGCGGCCGAATTAGTCGTCTGGCGCGTCCAGCTCCCGCCGCAGGTCCGCCACGCGAAAGGCGAGGGACTGGTTATCCTCGATGACCGCGGCCACCGCGTCACCCGGCGCGGGATCCCCGGCGCCGCGCGATCGTCCGTCGCGTTCGATCAGGTGCCACAAGCGGGTCCGGATCTCGGTCGGCACGATCAACTCCAGATAATCCAGCGCCGTGCCGCGCAGGTGATGATCGTTGCCCTGCAGCGTCCGGAATGCCGCGCGCAGGGGCTCGGCGGGGAGGCTCAATGAGAGCAGCGTGAATACGTGCTCGAGGGAGCGGTCGGTGCGCTCCTGCAGGACCTGCCCAAACAGCTCGCGATGGCGCTCGTCCGGCAGGAGGGGGACGAGACGCTGTGCATTCCACACGCGCTCATCGACGGCAACTTCCTGCATGACGAGCGCGATGATCGTCTCCGCAGGAGGCGCCAGGGTGGGATCCACGTCTGCGATCTGGCGGAGCGCGCGCCCGCACCGGTAGCGCACCTCGAAGCGGGGATCCGCCAGCCCCTGCACGAGGGCATCGCGCGCGGGGACCGTTGGACAGCCGGCGAGAACGAGCGCCACACGCCGGCGCACGGCGAAAGGCGTCTCCCAGTCGAGCAGAGCGGTGGCCAGCTGCGGCACGATCGTCGGCGCAATCTTCGCCAGCGCCTGCAGGCTGTGTCGTGCCGTCGCGTCCGAGGCCAGCCGGGCGATGGTCGCATCGATGAGCTCTAGCGGGGATGTATCGGACGCGATCGTGAATGGGCCGGTGACGACCAGCTCATCAAGGGCGGGAATCGCGAACAGGCCCGTATCGAGCGCGGCGTTGCGATCGGCGTCCGGACCGGCCCGCATCGTGAGATTGGCCTCGAGGGTCCGGAGGTAGCCGCGATGGATCCAGCTCACGCCCGCGATGGCGCTGAAGGACAAGGCGACCGTCGTTAGCAGAAGCACCGGCGCGACGTGGCCTGGCAGCGCGAGCAGGACGGCTTGCACGAGGATGCTCCCCGCGATCCGGCCGATCCGGAGCGCCGTGACATCGACGAGGACCTTGGCCCCGCGCTTCTCGCGCGGGTGGAGCGCATTGAAGAGGACTTCATAGGCCGCACGGAAGGTCGAGTTGCGCATCAGGAGCTCGAGTCCGCGGGCGATCCCGGCACTGGCGATCCCGGGCCATGCCAGTGCACCGATGCCTCCCACCAACGTGGCGAGGGGCAACGCGGCGGCCGTGTTCGCGAGTCCGAGTGTGTCGATCGCGCGACGCGTGATGGCGAGCTGGGTCGCGAGCGTCAGGATGGCGGCGCCGGTATAGAACAGTGTGAACGCCCGCAACAGCGCTTCGGGGGCCGCGTAGCTATTGCGCACCGCTGACATAAACACGAAATCGAGCAGCGTCTCGATCACGGCGCACAGCACCACGAGCGCGAGCAGGAGGCGCACATACGAGCTCAATCGCCCGATGCGCGGCGCGATGGGGATCTCCTCCGTCGCCCCGATCGGTGGCGCGAGCATGGATGCAACGCTCGCGGACGCGGGACGGATTCCGCTGAAGGCCAGGGCAGCGACGATGTTGAGACCGACCAGGACGGGAAACATCTGCGCGATGGAGCCTCGCAAGGCGATCTGTTCGGCGACGATGCCGCCGACCACGCCGCCCGCGGTCCCGGCGGCGGCGAGCCGCGTGACGGTGCGTCGCATCGCCCGCGGATCGAACCGTTCGGAGACGGCGGTCCAAAAGCCGGAGATGAACAGCCCGCTCAGCGCCGTGTAGTGCACGTACATCAGGATCGCGACCGGCCCGCTCGCGCGGCGGAACAGTCCCCACTCGAGGAGCAGGACTCCGGCGCTCACGAGCAACATTCCGCGGATCAAGGGCACGAGGGAGCGGCGGACCATCTGCCGTGCCGCGGCCAGCCCGCCGATCAACGCGACCGCGGAGCCGCCGATGACCATGAGGGGCAGCGCGTGGGCGCCGAACTCCGCCAGAAAGAGAGAGTCGCGGGTAGCGCGGCCCGCGATGTCGAACGCTACTGTTGCGGCCGATGCGAGGGACGCCGCGAGGAACACACGCGGCATCGCGGCGTCCGGTACCGGTATCGCTCGAACGCTCCCGGAACGCTCTGCGCCGATCGGCCCTTCTGCCATCAGCGGATATCCAGAGGGCAGGCGTTCGGGCGCAGCATCCGCTCAGAAGGTATCTCTGGAACGCTGCTGCGCGGGACCCCGCTACGTATCAGGCGTGTAACACGAGACCCGCGCGCGGGGAGCGCACACAATCAGCTTCCGGCGATCAGCTTCTCGAAGCGGGGGTTGCCGTGGAGGGGAGCGAAACCCGGGTCGATGCGGAGCCAGGCGGGGGAGAGATAGTACGGGGCCCTGAGCAGGGGCTCCAAGAGATCGAGCGCCTTCTCGTTCTCGCCCACGAGCAGATAGATGCGGACGAGCTGGTGTTGGATGTAGGGGCCGTCGCGGGCGTCCTGTGCGATGGGGAGGAGTGCAACCCCACGCTGGCCGTTCTCGATCGCTTCCGGCTTCCGTCCGAGATAGGCCAGGACGAGCCCATATTCGACATGCAGGCCGGCGTTAGCGGGTGTCGCTTTAAGCACACGCTCGTACGCCACCCGTGCGGAATCCGCGTACGCCCGCGACCGTGTCCGATCACCGCGCAGCGCGTACTGTTCGGCCAGCACGGTCCCCCAATCGGCGCGACTATCGTCGAAGGTGGCGGCGGTGAGGCCGAGGAGGGTACGCTCCTGGGTGCTGTCGAGCACCCAACCGAGATCCCAATACTCGGCCACGTATGCCGCGAGCGCGGAGGGATCGACGGAGGCCGGCGCGGCGTGCAGCACCGCGCGCGCGCCCGCGAGATCCCCTTGGGCGAGCGAGACCATCGCGCGGGTTTGCCGTATCGAGATGTTGTCGGGCTGGAGCGCCAGCGCGCGATCGGCCGCCGATTGGGCAGCGGTGTAGCGCCGGAGCCTGAGGGTGGCTAAGGCGAGCCTATCGGACCCTGTCGCGGATTGGGGATCGAGACGGGTGGCCTGCTCGTAGTGCTTGACCGCGGCTTCCCATTGTCCCAATCGCTCGTCCACGGCGCCCGCGCGCTCCAACAACAGAACATTGTTGGGGGCGTGTGCCAGTCCGGCCGAGTCCTCCGCAAAGGCCCGCACGTAGTCAGACCGCACGACCTGGTAGTACAACCCCACGGCGGCGTGGGCTTCCGGAAGGTCGGGCGCCAATGCGAGCGCACGCTCCGCGGCGAGCCGAGTCGAGTCGGCCCCGGCCGGCGTCGGCGTGCCATTCGAATACATGAACGCATACGCGCTGGTAAGGCCGGCCCAGGCGAGCGCAAAAGTCGAGTCTCGATGCACCGCTTCGCCGAACGCTTGGGCCGCTCGACGTTGGATGATCGGACTGCTCCCGCTATTCGCAATCGCCTGGCCCCGCAAATACGCATCGTAGGCATCGAGGTCAGCGGTGGGCCGTTGTGCGAGCACCTGGCGCTCCTCGGTCCCGAGCCGGACGCGCAGTTGCTCGGCGACCTTGCCCGCGATGTCCGCCTGGACCTGAAACACATCCGTCAGCGGTGCATCGAACGGTTGCTCCCACGTGTCCGTTCCGGTGGTCACGTCCACGAGGGCGGGACTGACCTGCACGCGGCTGGTGGCTCCGGATCCCTTGGCCCAGCGCACCTTCCCCACGAGCAGGTAGCGCACACCGCCGAGCTCCTGTCCGATCTCGGCGGGCGTCTTCGTGGTGTGCCTGTATTGACCCGAGCTGGCGGGTGCGATAACGGCCAGTCCCGGCACACCCGTGAGCTTTCCGCGCACGGCGTCGGTGAGCCCGTCGGCGAAATACGCTTGCGATGAATCTCCCAGGTTGTCGAACGGCAGAACGGCGAGACGTACCGGCCCCGAGGCCCCGCTCTCACCGCTGCCGGCGGCATGATGCCGCCAGGCGAAGAGAACGCCGACGCCGACCAGAAAGCCCAAGCTCAGCGCCGCAGCCGTAACGGGAAACCGGCGGTGCGTCGGTAAGGGACGCGCGGCCTGCGTCGCCGCGGGCGCGCTCATCGTGCGCTCGGCCGTGTCGAGCGCTTTGGCGAAGTCCGCGGCGGTGGCGAAGCGATCGGCCGGGGCCTTGGCGAGCGCGGTATCCACGGCGCGCTCGACGGGCTCGGCGACGGTCTCGCGGACCGTGCGGAGCGCGCGGGGTCGCTCGGTGAAGCGGCGGGCGATCACCGCCTGGGCGGTGGGGCCCGTGAATGGGGCCTCGCCGGCGAGCATCTCGTAGAGGACCGCGCCCAAGCTATAGATGTCCGTCCGCGCATCGAGCGTGCGCTCCCCGCTCGCCTGCTC
>PLLD01000213.1 GCA_003141205.1 Gemmatimonadota bacterium | reverse complement strand
CCCATGTAGGCGAGCGCGAGCCCCCGGAAGGCGTGCCCCTGCGGATCCTGCGGCGTGATCTTGAGCTCCGCCTCGTAGCCCACGCGCGCGGAGTCGCCATAGGCGCGCGCACGGGCCCAGTTCCCCTTGTAGCCATACTGTTGCGCGAGCACGATTCCCCAGGTCGAGCGACGGTTGTCGAAGGCTGTCGGCGTGAGCGTGAACAGCACGCGTTCGTAGCCGCTGTCGAGCAGCCACCCCACATCCCAGAAATCACCCATGAACTCGGCGACGGTGCCCGAATCCACGGTGGCGGGCAGGGCGTGGAGAATCGCGCGCGCCGCCGGGAGATTCCCTTGGCCGAGCTCTACCATCGCGCGTCCTTCGACGATCGCCAGATTTGTCGGTTCGAAGACGAGTGACCGGTCGTACGCCGCGCGCGCGGCGGGGTAATCGCGGAGCCACAGCTCGGCGAGATCGATGCCCTCGGCCACGCTGGATGACTGCGGATCCAGCCGCTGCGCTCGCTGCAACAGGCCGGCTGCGGCGTCCCAGCGCCCGAGGCTCTCATCGACGCGCGCGGTCTGCACGAGCAACGCCGCATTGTTGGGGACGTGTGCGAGACCGATCGAATCCTCCGCGAGAGCACGCGCGAAATCGGTGCGTACGAGCTGGTAGTATGAGCCCATCGCTGCGTGCGCTTCGGGAAGATCGGGTGCGAGCGCCAACGCGCGCTCGGCCGCGTGCCGCACCGAATCTCCCTCGGCGGCCGTGGGAACGCCCGAGAAATAGATCCCGGCATGCGCGCGCGCCAGCGCCGCCCACGCGAGTGCGAATGTGGAGTCGCGGATGAGCGCTTCGTCGAAAGCGGCAATCTCTTTGCGCAGGTCGGAAAAGTCGTTGCCGCGCTTGGCGATCTCGACCCCGCGGAGGTAGGCGTCGTACGCATCCAGATTCTGCGTCGGGCGCTCGGCCAGCGCCTGCCGGTCATCCGATCCCAATCGCAGACGCAGCTGTTGGGCGACCTTGCCGGCGATGTCCGCCTGCACCTGGAACACGTCGGTGAGGTCCGCATCGAAATCCTGCTGCCACGTGGTCACGGGGGCGTTGCCGTTGGTGACCTGCACGAGCTCGGGATCGACCCGGACGCGGCTTTTCCCGCCTGGCACCTTCTCCCACCGGACGCGGCCGACCAGGAGGTACTGCGCGCCGAGCTCGCGGGCGATCTGCTCCTGCGACTTCGTCGTGTGCTTGTATTGCGACGAGCTGCCGCTCGCGATGACGCGGAGGCCGTGCAGGGTTGCCAGCTTGCCGCGTACCTCGTCGGTAATGCCGTCGGCGAAATACGCGTCCGTGGAATCGCCCAGGTTCTCGAAGGGAAGCACGGCGAGCGTTCCCGCGTCGCTCGTCGTGGGCCCCGCGTGGTGCCGCCACGCGAAGAGGACGCCCACGCCGATGAGAAACCCGAGACCAAGGAGCGATGCGCCGACCGGGATCCGTCGTCTGCGGGCGGTGGCCAGCGGTGGGGGAGGAGAGGGCAGAGGGGCTGCCGCAGCCGCCGCGGTCTCCCCGGTGCGCTCGGCGGCGTCGAGGGCTTTGGAGAACTCGAGCGCAGTGGGGAAGCGGTCAGCGGGAACGGGGGCGAGAGCTTTTTGAATGGTGACGTCGATTGCGGCGGGGACCGAGGGACGCACCCGGCGTATCGACGGCGGCTCCCCCGCCATCATCTTGGCGACGATCGCCTGCGCCGTCGGCCCCGTGAACGGCGGCTCGCCGGCGAGCATTTCGTACAGCACGGCGCCGAGGGAATACACGTCGCTCGTTCCATCGAGTGTGCGCTCGCCGGCTGCCTGCTCGGGGCTCATGTATTGCGGCGTCCCGATCGCCATCCCGGTTTCGGTCAGCGTCCCGCTCGCCGGTCCCGGTGTGAGCGCCCGGGCGATGCCAAAATCGGCCACGAGGGCTTGGCCGTCGGCGGTGAGCAGGATGTTCTCCGGTTTCACGTCGCGGTGGATCACCCCGTGCCGATGCGCGTACTCGAGCGCGAGGGCCACCTCGCACGTGATGCGGAGCGCGTCGGCGACCGCAAGCTGGCGCTGTCGCGTGAGCCGGCCGCGGAGGGATTCCCCCTCAACATACGGCATCGTGAACCAGAGCTCGCCCGTGGCAGTCTCGCCGGAGTCGAGGACGGTGAGGATGTGCGGGTGCTGGAGCTTGGCCGCGAGGGTGATCTCGCGGCGGAAGCGCTCGGGACCCAAAGAGGCCGCGAGATCCGGGTGCAACACCTTGAGCGCGACGGGACGGCCGTGCTTGGCGTCCTGGGCGAGATAGACCGTGGCCATCCCGCCACGCCCGAGCTCCCGCTCGAGGATGTAGCTCGTCCCCAGAGCCGCCTGCAGCTGTTCTTTCAGATCCGCCGCCATCGTGGCCTTGGGTCAGCTACCGGCGGCAACGAGCCGCTCGAAGCGTGGGTTACCGCGGAGGGGGATGAAGTTGGGATCGATCCGGAGCCAGGCGGGGGTCACGTAGTATGGAATCTTGAGCAGCGGCTCCAACGCGTCGAGCGCCATTTCCTTCTCTCCGACGACCATGTAGACCCGCACGGCCTGGTGCTGTATGTACGGACCGCTGTTGGCGTCCTTGCTCGTGGGCGAGAGTGCCACTGCACGGTCGGCTTCGCGGATCGCGTCCGCCTTGCGCCCCAGATATGCCAGCGCCAGACCGAGGAAAGCGTGGCGCTGCGCATCATCCGGCGTTGCCTTGAGCTCGGCATCGAATCCCAGGCGGGCGGAGTCGGCATAGATGCGGGCATGGGCCATGTCTCCGCGTAGGGCGTACTGCTGGGCGAGCACGATCCCCCAACTGCCCCGACTCTCATCGAACGCATCGGGGCGGAGCCGGAAGAGCACGCGCTCCTGTGCGCTATCCAGCACCCAGCCTAGATCGTAGTACGTCCCAACGTATGCGGCCAGTGCGGCGGTGTCGACGGGTGCCGGCATGGCGTGGATGATTGCGCGCGCACCGGCGAGGTCGCCTTGCGCCAGCGCGATCATCGTCCGTTCCTCGATGAGGAACACGTTTCCGGGCTCGAGCGTCAGCGCGCGGTCCAACGTCGCCTGTGCCGCAGCATGGCGTCGGAGAAACATCTCGGCAAAGCCGAGGTTGCCGGCGACATTGGCGGCCTGGGGGTTGAGTCGCCCCGCCTGTTCGTAGTGGCCGACCGCGGCGTCCCAGCGACCGAGTGATACCTCGGTATTGGCCATCCGGTTCAAGAGCGCCGCATTGTTGGGCGTGCGCGCCAGCCCGGCAGAATCCTCCGCGAGAGCCCGGCTGAAATCGATGCGAACAAAAGCGTAGTAGGCGCCCATCGCCGCGTGGGCCTCTGGCAGATCCGGCGCCAACGCCAGCGCCCGCTCTCCGGCCAGTCGCGCGGAATCGTCCTGGGCGGCCGTTGGCTTGCCGTTGGAATAGAGGAGGGAGCGATCAACGGAGAGTGCGGCCCAGGCGAGCGCAAAGGTGGAGTCGCGGCGAACGGCGTCGGTGTACGCCGCGATCGCGCGCCGGAGCAGCGCGGGACTGTTGCCGCTTTTGGTGATCGCCTGGCCTCGCAGGTATGCGTCGTAGGCGTCGAGATTCTGGGTCGGCTGCGCCGCCAATACCTGCTTATCCGCCGAACCAAGGCGCACACGGAGCTGTTCGGCCACCTTGCCCGCAATGTCGGCCTGGACCTGAAAGACATCGGTCAGCGGGGCATCGAAGGGCTGCTCCCACTGCGTCGTGGGTGCGCGGCCGTCCGCGACCTGGAGGAGCTCCGGTTCGACGCGCACACGGCTCGTCGCGCCCTGCTTCTCCCAGCGCACTCGGCCGATCAGCAGATACCGAACACCCAGCTCGCGCCCGATCTGCTCGGGCGGTTTCGTGGTATGGCGGTATTGGTTCGAGCTCGTACTCGCGATCACCTGGAGACCGGTCAGTGCCGCAAGCTTGCCACGCACCTCGTCGGTGATGCCGTCGGCGAAATAGCCGTTCGCGGAATCGCCCTCGTTGTCGAAGGGGAGCACGGCGAGCGTCGCCGCGCCCCCTTCGGCGGGCCCAATGTTTCCCCCCGCGTGACGGCGCCACGCGAAGAGAGCGCCTCCGCCGAGCACGAAGCCCAAGGCAAGGAGCGCCGCGCCGACCGGGATTCGGCGTTGCGTCGTCGCGGGAGGTGCGGCGGCGCGCCCCGCTGCCGTGCCCGGTATGATGGCTGTCGTGGCGGCGGTGTCGAGTGCCTTGGCGAAGTCCGCGGCGGTGGCGAAGCGGTCGGCGGGGGCCTTGGCGAGGGCGGTGTCGACGGCGCGCTCGACCGGCTCACCGATGGTGTCCCGTACCGTGCGCAGTGCGCGCGGGCGCTCGGTGAAGCGGCGGGCGATCACCGCCTGGGCGGTGGGGCCCGTGAATGGGGCCTCGCCGGCGAGCATCTCGTAGAGGACCGCGCCCAAGCTATAGATGTCCGTCCGCGCATCGAGTGTGCGCTCCCCGCTCGCCTGCTC
>PLLD01000134.1 GCA_003141205.1 Gemmatimonadota bacterium | reverse complement strand
ATAGTACGCCCACGCCCGCGCGGCCGGCGACTCCTTGGCCGTGAGCTGTGTGAGACGCGCGAAGGCGGCGTCGGCTTTGGCATCCTGCCCGTCCGCCAGCGCGGCCTGCGCGACGCCAATAAGGTCCCGCGCCTGCGCGCCCGCGACGGTGTAGCGTCGCGCACACCCTTGAATCGTCTGTTGCGTTTCCGGTTGGTAGGGATTGCCCATCTTCGCGTGGTAGATCGTGTCGGGCCGCTGATCGCGCCAGAACATGTTCTCGAGCCACTCGGCCGACCAGGCACATTCGCCCGCCGTCGCGTAGCGCGCAAAGCTTATCTCTGTCATCTGGCCCAAGCCGGTATCCGGCGCGACCTGGGCTCCGGCCGTCGCGACACCGACCGTCACGCGGGCCGCCAGGCCGGCCATGAGGACCGCACGCACCACGAACGGCATATGAGGGCTATGAGGGCGTAGGAAGAAAGACGATGTTGTTTTGCTCAGACCTAGCACGCGGCTGCTCATAGGAGTATTAGATCGCATCGGCCAGTGCCACGAAGCTGAAGTCCCGCACCCGGACCGGCGGCGCCACGTACGCCGACCCCGGGGCGAATACGCGGACCGGCGTGCCCACTGCGTCCAGGTTGTTCAAGATGAACAACGGCGACTCGATGAACCGGAAGTTCTGGATCGGCTTACTGATCTTCCCCCGCTCGATCAGCCACACCCCGTCGCGCGTATACCCCGTGCACAGCAGGCTGCCGAAATCCACCAGCTGCACGCCCGAGAAGCGGGTCACCAACACGCCGCGATCGGTCGTGGCAATCATCTCCTCCACGCTCATCGTGGGCACGCCCGGCGCCGTGGTCAGGCGGAAATCCGGGGGCTTGAGCAGCGCGTGATCGTATCCCAGCTTGGCCAGCGCGTACGCCTCGCGGTATTTCAGTTCCTTGAGAACCCCCTTATCGATCCAGTTGACCGGCAGGTACGGTGTCCCGTCATTCTCCTCGAACGGCACGAACCCGCCCTCGGGGTCCATCGGATCGGACCGCAGGATGAGGCGCCGATCGAGGACCTGCTCGCTGATCTTCGACGTCCCCAGCGTCGGTCCTTTGAACGGCCCCTGCCGCATTTCCGCCTTGAGCCTATCCAGGGCCTCCGCATCGATCATCGCCACGAGGTCCGCGGTCGCCTGCGGCTCGAGAATCGCGGTCCACCGACCGGGTTCGACGGCCACCGGATGGGCGGACCGCCGCGCCTTATCCAGGGCCGTCGCCGCGAGCGCCGCCGGATCGATCTTCGCGATATCGTAATGATTCACGCCGGCCCATCCCGACGCCGTCCCGCCGGTGTCGCGCACCGTCATCGAACACTGGATTTCCGTGGTCGGATAAAACCGCGCCATCCCGTCCGACCGCATCACCGCCTCGCTTTGCGCCACGACGCGGAGCGCACCCGTACTGATCATGCCCGCCGATTCCGCGGGAGCGATCAGCTGCTGCGCGAGATCGGTACACCCCTCCGCGCCCAGCTGATACGTCGGCTCACTCCACAACGTCGGATGGGAGATCGGCTGATCGACATAGGGATCGGTCAGATTCTCGGGCCATGGGCGATGGGCCAGCCGGAGGTACTCCGCCATGCGCACCGCATGGCGCAACCCGTCCGCGTCCAACCGCCGCGTGCGCATCCACCCTTCCGCCCCGGCGATAGTCCGTGTAATCGTCAGGTCCGTGTGCTGCGCATCCGACACGACGCGCGTGCGATTCAGCGCCCACTCGGCCACCCCTTCCCGGGTACTGCTCACCCGCAGCTTCGTCGTGCCCCCCCCCGTCGTCAGGCCCACGACCTGCGCGAAGAGCGCCTGACACTCGTCCCGCGAGAGAAACCCTTGCGGCGCAAAGAGCGACGCCGGCGGCGTACGCTTCTGATGCAGCGTCCTCATGCCTTCCTCGTCGGATCGGTGATGGCCACGTTGGTGACCTTCATCGGCACCGCCGAGACCGTATTACCGGTTAGGAGGCCGAACGGGGCGGCACTGCGCTTGCCCCCAATCGCGACCAGGTTCTTCCAGAAATCCGGGCTGCGGTACAGATACTGCGCCGGCCCGACCGTGCCGTCGAGCTCCCCATTCGTGATCCGGTACACCATGCTCCCTCCGCCGACACCATTCAGCGCCTGCCAATCGGTCGAGGATTGGCCGCCGACAAAGGCCAGACCTTTCTTCGTGCTCTTCACGAGATCGTGGAACGACAGCTCGTCCGCACCGGGCTGCATGACCAGGTTCGGGGGGACTTGCACGGGCGGCTCGGACGCCCCCCGGTCGACGAGGCCCATACACCCATTCGAGCGCACCGGCTGGTGCGTCGTCCCGTAATACGGGGCAAGCCAGCTCGCCGCTTCCCGCGTCGTCTGGAAATCCGTCAGGATCCCCTCCTTCACCAAGGTGGCGTCCCGCGGTTCGACGCCCTCGTCGTCCCACTTCACCGTGGCGACCCCGTGCGGCATCGAGCGATTCATGCTGACCGTCAAGAGCGGCGACCCGACGTGGAACGTGCCGAGCATGCTGAGCGGGTCGCGGAGATAGCTCGTGCCGTCCTCGTTCGCCCGATACCCCATCGCGCGGTCGAGCGCCGTGGCATCGCCAATCGACGCGGCGATCACCTGCGCGGTGGCTTCCGCGTCAAAGACTACGTCGTACCGGCCCAGATCGACCGGCTGCGGCCGGCGGGCGCCCAGCGCCTCATCGATGAGTTGCGTCGCCCGCTCGCGCAGGGGGGAGCTCAGAATGTATTCCCAGCCCGCGCCTGCCGAGGAGAGAAAACTGGCCGCCCGTTGGCCGTCGAGTTCGCTCATCCAATCGGCCGAGACGTTGACCTCTAGCCTGCTGGTGGTCGTGAAAATCGTTTGGGAGATGGACGATCCCTCGCTGGACGCGAAGAGGCGATCCCCTCGCTCCACCGTGATGTACGCAAAGGTATGAGCGACCCCATATCGTCGGCGCTGGATATCATCGATGATGGAGTCCATGTAGTCCGCTTTCTCTTCGTACGACACCGTGAACGGGTCGATCTCGACCGGCGTGGCCCAGGTGCCCGTGGCAACGGGGATACGGCCGAGGTCGACCGTCCGGGGCTTGCCCCGGGCGGCGTTTGTGGCTTGCGCCGTGGCGGCGCGACCGAGCGTCGCGGCATCGTCCGTCGTGGCCACGCCGTCCAGTCCGGCGAACCCCCAGTAACCGTTCACGAGCGCCCGGACGCCCCACCCAATATGCTCGGTTCGCCGGGGACCCGGGTACGTTGGTCCCACGAAGGGGAAGAGAGACTCTGCCTGATCGTAGGAGAAGCGCACATCCGCGTAGACGGCACCCGCACTCTTCGCGGCCTCGAGCGCGCTGGCGGCAACCTCCGTCGGACCCAGCAGTGCGCGGACCGTCGGGGCCCAGGCCCCGGGGGTCGCCCGGGCGGCCTGGATCTCCGCCAGCATGCGCCGCGGCCACACCACACCGGCCCCCGCGGCCGCGGACCCCAGCTTCACAAAAGCGCGTCGAGAATAGATCACGAGACGAACGGCTCCACGAGAAGGGTGAGAATCCTGCCACACGGGACGACAGACGAGAGGAATACGGGGCGGCCGGCACGACCGCCGCTCTGCTCTATCCCACTACCGGTCCGTCACCAGGCGCGCAGCCACTGCTACGCGGTCGTCGTACTGGTGATACAGCCCTTGTAGTACGGATTCGCTGTCAGATTACCCGATTGGGGCGTCGGCAGCGTCAGGTTCACATCGGTGCCGTACGTCGTGAGCGGCGAAATGAAGAGTGGCGCAAGGTACGGCTCGTTCCCGGGGGCGTAGGCCCCGGTCGGGAAGACCGATTCGGCCGGCCGATTGTATTGCCGAATCAGCCGGCGCAGATCCCCTAAGCGGGTCCCCGTCCCGAAGAGCCAAAACGCCCGCTCGCTGAACATCAGGCTCACCCGGCCGGTATCGGTCCCGGGATCGGTGAGCGGCACGAGCCCCGTGACGCTACTGCGGAGTGCGTTGAGATCGGCCAGCCACGCGCCGGACCCCCCGTGGAGTGCCGCTTCGGCGGCGATGAGACTGGCTTCGAGGCCCGTGGCCAGAGGCACGGCCGTCACCGGAAAGCCGACCGGCACGGGATTGCTGCCAAACTTCACGGGATAGTAGAATACGCTGTCCGGTAATCCACTGAAGACACCGTCGCACGTCTGGCTGAGCGTGGAGTCGAGCACCAGCCGCGGATCACTCGCCGACACAAAGGGCAGGCCGTTCGTCCCCTCCCGATCCGCGACATTAAAAGTCGCACAGTAATAAGACGAAATCGCCCGTCCATAAAGCGTATAACTGTGAGAGGCGCTCTGGGACACAGAGCCTATCAAATTGTACGCAAACGCCGGAGGGACACTCTGCACGGCCGCGGCGGCGGCCACATATTGCGCACGATCCAGGAGTGTCCGCCCCAGTCCCACACTCGCCAACGCGGTGATCGAGTCATTCCCCCCGCTGTGGGCAAGCGCAAGTTCAAAATGGGCCTCGGCCGTCCCCAGCAGCGAATCCGTGGTCAACGGCCTCCCATACGCCACTCCGCCTCCCGGCACTCCCTGGCTCAATGGCACGCCCGCACAATAGTCTTCGGCCATCAACAGCTCCGTATACCCCACGAGTGCCCACGCCTCCCCAATGCGCGCGACTCCCGCCCCAGTCTCATACTGCTGCAGGGGCACAAGAGCGAGCAGCAGCTCCGACCGCGCCGCCAGAAACTTTTGCAGGACTCCATCACCCGTTTCTGGCCATCCAGCGACTGCCGCCGTGCGGCGAGCGTCAATGTTATTATACGTTGGCGGGTAGCCAAAAGCCGGAGAATTGGCAATGAACTCGTCCGTCAGCCAGCCGCTGACTTCCACCTGGCCGTTAGGTCCCGCCACGGTGCCATTAAAATCCGTCCGCCCCGTATAGAACGCGCCCTCGGCGCTCGATTGTCCATTGAGGGCACTACTGCTCACAATCCCTTCCGGCGGCGGCACACGCAAGATGTCATTAACGCGACACCCCGCGCCCATGATCACGCCCCCAGCCGTAGCCACCGCCCACATCCACCGTGTGCGACACGTATTACCCGTCATTATCATAGCCCCACGTTGACGCGAACGGTCCAGGTTCTGGTGAGTGGAATCGCTCCGAACCCACTCGCACGCAAATCGTTGGCCGCCGTAATTGCGTTGCTCCCCGGCGTGAGTTGGCCCCCCCCCCCGCTGGGGTCACTGACCTCTGGATCCAGCCCCCTATAGCGCGTCCAGAGGGCGAGGTTGCGCCCCGCGCCCGTGAGGCCAAGGCGCGTCAC
>PLLD01000132.1 GCA_003141205.1 Gemmatimonadota bacterium | reverse complement strand
TACGCGTCGTAGTAGCCGGCCGACAGGACGTAGGTCCCGAGAAGGATGCGGCGCGTGACCTCGGCGCCGAATCCGCGTGACCGCGTCGCTTCATACATGGCGGCGAGCCCGTCCCCCGACACGCGGAGCCCGTACCGCACCCCGTCGAACCGCGCGAGGTTGGAGGACGCCTCGGCCGGCGCGATGATGTAGTACACGGGGATCGCCGCGTCCGTGTGAGGCAACGAGACATCCCGCACGGTCGCGCCGCGGGCACGCAATGCGTCGAGCGTCGCGTCGCACGCGTCCCGGATCGCCGCGTCGAGCTGCTCGGGGAAATATTCCTTTGGTCGTCCCACCACGAGACCCGTGAGCGGTGTCGTGGCTACCTTCGTATAGTCGGGCACGGGTCGATCCAGGGACGTCGAATCGAGCGGATCGTGGCCGGCGATCGTCGTGAGCGCCCGGGCGGCGTCGTCGACGGTCCGGCCGAGCACACCGACCTGGTCCAGCGAGGAGGCGAAGGCGACCAGGCCATGGCGGCTCACGCGCCCGTAGGTCGGCTTGACGCCCACGACCCCGCAGAACGCGGCGGGCTGCCGCACCGATCCCCCGGTCTCCGACCCCAGTGCGATGCGCACGATCCCCGCGGCGACCGCCGCGGCCGACCCGCCGGATGATCCGCCGGGCACTCGCGTGGGATCGAGCGGATTGCGCGTAGGCCCGAACGCGCTGTGCTCCGTGGACGACCCCATCGCGAACTCGTCCATGTTCGTCTTGAACGCGATCACCGCCCCCGCCGCCCGCAACCGTGCGATGACGGTCGCCTCGAACGGGCTCACGTACCCCTCGAGAATGCGCGACCCGCAGGAGGTCGGCATCACCCGGGTGGCGATGTTGTCCTTGACCGCCACGGGCGCGCCGACGAGCGGTCCCGTGCGCCCCGCGCGCGCATGCCCGTCGGCCTCGCCGATCGTCTCCCGATCCTCGGCGAGCACGATGTTGAGCCCCGCTTTCCCCGCTCCGACCGCCTCGGCCCGTGCAAAGGCCGCGCGAACCGCATCGCCGCTCAACCGACGTCCTCCGCGGCGTCTCCATGGGTGGCGAGGCGCGGCACGAGAAAGAAGCCGTCGCGCGTCGCGGGCGCGAACTCCGCGATGGGCCGGGCCAGTGGGATCGGCGGACCTGCATCGGCACGCAGCGGCGCGCCGTCGCCGGCGGGGCCCGTGACGACCCCCGACGTATCGATTCCCGCCAGCACGGCCATGTGATCCAGGATGCTCGAGAGCTCGGCCGCCAAGATGGCGACGCGCGCATCATCGACGCCGAGTCGCGCCAGCGCGGCCACATGTCGCACGTCGTCGGCGTGCGTCATTCGAATGCCTGCTGCAGGCCGGCCTTGGCGATCACGAGCGTCTTGCGGCCGACGTCGGCGTCGTCGAAGTCGACGCGTGCTTTTGCATCGGAGCCCGTGCCCGCGAGCTCCGCGATCGTGCCCGTGCCGAAGGACCGGTGGCGCACCCGCTCCCCGACCCGATACAGAGGGGCATCCTGGGACGCGTCTGCCGCCGCATCCTGCGCCGCCGGCGCGGCGACGCTGACGGGGAGGCCGGGCCGGCGGACGGAGGGGCGCGCCGAGTGCGCCGGGTTACTCGCGCCACCGGCGCCACCGGCGCTGCCGGCGTTGCGCCACCATGCGCCACCGGAGCCGGTGCCCAGCGTCCCCCGGCCAGAGCTGCGCACGGCGATCGACTCGCGCCGCTCGATCATCGTCGCGGGGATCGACGCGAGGAAGCGCGATTCCATGGACGCCATGGGCTCCCCGTTGCGGCGGCGCTGCTCCGCCCGCGTGATGAAGAGCGTGCGCTCGGCGCGCGTGATCCCCACGTAGAGAAGGCGGCGCTCCTCTTCCAGCTGCTCGGCACTCTCGCACGCACGCGCCAGCGGGAACAGGCCATCCTCCAGCCCCGTGATGAACACGACCGGAAATTCGAGCCCCTTCGCGTTGTGCAGCGTCATCATGACGATGGCGTCCGCATTCGGATCCAGCTGATCGGTCGCGGATGTGAGCGACGTCCGCTGCAGGAAATGATCCAGCGGCGTGAGCCCGACCTCGCCCCCCTCGTCGACCACCGTCTCGGCGGCGCTCGCAATGAGCTCGCGGACGTTATCGAGGCGGTCGGCCCAGTCGGGCCCTTCGGAGCGCAGGAAGTCCCCGTACCGGATCGCGTCGGTCAGGCGCCGCAGGATCTCGTCGACGCCCGATTCCGTCGCCGCCGCGCGCAGGCCCCCGAGCAGCGTGGCGAATTCGGCGAGCGGCGCGCGCAGCGCGGGTCGCAACGCGGCGTGGACACTCGGATCTTCCGCGGCCCGAAGGAGGGGTAGCCCGCGCTCCGCCGCCAGCGCGATGAGCTGGGCCATGGCGGCGTCCCCGATTCCCCGCCGCGGAATGGCGATCGCCCGCCGGAACGCTTCGTCATCGGCCGGATTGGCGATGAGCTTGAGGTAGCTCATGAGATCGCGGATCTCGCGGCGATCGTAGAACCGCACGGCGCCAACGAGCCGATACGGAATGCTGGCGCGGCGGAGCGCTTCCTCGAACGTGCGACTCTGCGCGTTCGTCCGGTACAGGATCGCCACATCGCGTAACGCGATGTCGGCCGCACGGGCGCGCTCCGCGCGAATCGATTCGGCGACCCACGCCGCCTCATCGCGCTCGTCCAGCGTGTTCACCACGGTGACGAGCTCGCCGGCACCTCGCGTCGGGCGCAGCGTCTTGCCCAGACGGCGGGTGTTCACGGAAATGACGGCGTTGGCCACATCGAGGATGGCGCTCGTCGACCGGTAGTTCTCCTCCAGACGCACGATCGTGGCCTGCGGAAAGTCCCGTTCGAATTCGAGCACGTTGCGGATGTCGGCCCCGCGCCAGCCGTAGATGCTCTGATCGTCGTCCCCGACGACCGTCACCCGTCCGTGAGCGCCGAGCAGCCGGATGAGTGCGTATTGGGCGCGGTTGGTGTCCTGATATTCGTCGACCAGGATGTGCCGGAACCGATCCTCGTAGGCGGCGCGGCGCGCCGGGTGCGCCTCGAGAAGGCGCACCGGCAGCACGAGCAGATCGTCGAATGTGGCTGCGTTCGCCGCGCGGAGCGCCGTCTCGAGCGCCGGGTACACGGCGGCCACGGCGCGGCTGAGGCGATCGCTCGCGAGTCGCGCGTACTCCTCCGGGCTGACGAGACCATTCTTGGCGTCCGAGATGGCCCCCCCGATGACCTTGGGGGTCCAATCGCGCGTCGAGACGCCGGTGGCCTCCATCGCGTGGCGGACCGCGCTCAGCGTGTCGTCCTCGTCGTAGATGGTAAAGTTCGGCGTCCGCCCCACGAGCGCCGCGTTGGCGCGCAACAGCCGGGCGCCGATGGCGTGAAAGGTCCCGACCCACATCCCCGCGGGCGGCGCGACGAGAAGGCGCGCCAGCCGCTCGCGCATCTCGCCCGCCGCTTTGTTCGTGAACGTCACGGCGAGGATCGCCCCGGGGGCGACCCCGCGATCGTTGATGAGGCGCGCGATGCGGGTCGTCAGCACGCGCGTCTTGCCGGACCCCGCGCCCGCGAGCACCAGGAGCGGGCTGTCCCCGTGCACTACCGCGGTCCGCTGCGCTGGGTTCAGCGCGCCGAGCGGCGTCTCCTCCGGCCGCGCGTCCTGCGCATCCGCGCCCGCGGCTCGATCGAGTGCTGCCGACACCGTCATCCGGGTAAGATAATGTCGAAGACGGCCCCTCCTCCGCTCGGCGCTCCTGCGCGATCCGGTGGGACGAACACGAGCTGGCCGCGGTGGTTCTCCTCGACGATCCGGCGCGCGAGCGACAACCCGATCCCCCATCCGCGCGCCTTGGTCGAGAAACCGGGACGGAAGATCTCGCTGCGAAGCTCGCGGGGAATCCCGGGCCCGTCGTCGGCGACGCGCAGCCGTACCCCGCCGCCCGGGAGCGCATCCGCCGACAGGGCGATCCGTCCCCCGCGCCCCGCCAGAGCATCCACGGCGTTTTTCACGAGCGCCTCGATCGCCCACTCGAGCAGCACCGGGTCGCCGCGTATCGCGAGGTCCCCTTCGCTCCACCTCGTGGTGACCTGCACCGGGTGCACGAGCGTGGGCACCCGGGCCTGGAAGTAGCGCGCCACCCGCTCGACCAGCTGCTGCGTCTCCACGGCATCGGCGCGCGGCGGCCGTCCGATTCGCTCGAACCTGTGCGCCACGCGCTCGAGCCGATCCAGGTCGTTCTCCATCTGGTCGAGGGGGCTGAGCGCGCCATCGTCCGTGCCCGCCCCCGCGCCGCCCCCGGCGGGAGCCCGGGATCGTAGCAGCTCGACCCAGCCCCGCAGGCTCGAGAGGGGCGTTCCGAGCTGATGCGCCGATTCTCGCGCCATTCCCGCCCACACCTTCTCGCGCTCGGCCGCGGCGCGGGTGCGCAGCATGTAGATGCCCGCGAGGATCAGGAATGCGAGCAGCGTCCCCTGGAGGATCGGGATGATGCGCAGCCCTTCGACCAGCGGCGTATTGCCGAAATGCACGACGCCGACACCGGGCTCCACGACGGGCGGATTGTCCGCATCGAGCGACCGGATGTAGGTGCGGATCTCGGGTCCGTCCAAGCGCGCGCGAAACGGGAGGTTCGCGGTATCGCGCGGGATCCCGCTGGGGTCCGTGATGACGATCGGGACGCCCATCTCGCGGACGTGCTGTGCGAGATCGAGCAGGGCCGCCGCGCTCGCCTCCTCGGATGGGTCGCTCAACGCCTGGAACACGCGCGCGGACATCTGTCCGGATCGCTGCGCTTCGTGGCGCAACTCCGCGATCACACGTTCCGTCGAAATGGCGTACCAGCCCAGAAGCACCGCGAACCCGACGGCGAGCAGGACCACGGGAGCGCGCCGCCACATCGGCTATTCGAGGCGATCCGCGCCGAGATAGGGTCGCAGCGCGTCCGGCACGCGCACCGTGCCGTCGGGTTCCTGGTAGTGCTCGAGGATCGCGGCCAGGACGCGCGGAATCGCGACGCCCGACCCATTGAGTGTGTGAATGAATCGCGGGGGCTTGCCCGGCGCGCTCCGGTACCGGATGTTGGCGCGGCGCGCCTGAAAGTCGGTGCACGTGCTGCAGGAGGACACCTCGAGCCACCGGCCGACCCCCGGGGCCCAGACCTCGAGGTCGTAGGTCTTGGCGCTCGCGAACCCCGTGTCCCCGGCCGCGAGGAGCACGACGCGATACGGCAGACCGAGCCGGGTCAACACGGCCTCGGCGTGCGCGGTCAAGCGCTCGAGCTCGTGGGCGGATTCCTCCGGGGTGCAGTAGCGGACGAGCTCGACCTTATCGAATTGGTGCACGCGCAGCAGGCCGCGCGTGTCCTTCCCCGCGGCACCGGCCTCGCGGCGAAAGCACGGGCTGTACGCGGCAAAGCCGTGCGGCAGCCAGGCCGCATCGAGGATTTCGTCCCGGTACAGATTGGTGATCGGAACTTCCGCCGTCGGAATCAGGAATAGATCCGCGTCGCGGATCGCGTATTGCTCGTCCTCGAATTTGGGAAACTGGCCGGTCCCGATCATGGCCGCGCGGTTGACGGCGAACGGAATCGCCACCTCCTCGTAGCCGTGCTCGCGCGTGTGCAGGTCGAGCATGAGCTGGACCAGGGCGCGGGCGAGCCGGCTGCCCTCTCCGCGCAGGGTGACGAATCCCGCCCCGGCGACCTTGGCGCCGCGCGCGAGATCGAGGATCCCGAGCGTCTCGCCCAGGTCCCAGTGCGGGCGCAGTCCCTCGCCCAGGCGCGGCGTTCCCCACGAGCGCACGACCACATTCGCGGACTCACCGCCCGTGGGAACGTCCGGAAGCGGAACGTTGGGGAATTGGAGCAGGAGCGACGTGAGCTCCCCCTCCGTCTCCGCGCGCCGGGCTTCGGCCACCTTGATGCGGTCGCCGATCTCGCGTCCCTCGGCCATGCGGGCCTGCGCTTTCGCGTCGTTACCGCTCTGCTTGGCCGCGGCAACCGTCCCGGACACCGCCGTCCGCGCCGCAAGGAGCTCCTCCACCTGCGTGATCGCTTGCCGGCGCTC
>PLLD01000036.1 GCA_003141205.1 Gemmatimonadota bacterium | reverse complement strand
TCGCGCGGCCGGATCGGCCCGCGCGCTGGGCCCGGCGGGCGCATCGTCGCGCGCCAATACGACCCCCCTCACCTTCGTGGCCGCACCGCCCGCCGTCGCGGGGCGCCCGCCTGTCTCGACTCGGTATATCCCGCCGGTCGGGCCGCCGCTCACCGACGAGCGGCATCGCGCGCGCTATGACTGCAGCACGTGCCACTACTAAATGACCCCGCGCAGGCGCACGCGCAGCGCGGGCCGCGCCGCGTGGGTGGCTGAATGAGCCCCCCTCCGGCTGGAACCGCCGGCGTCCGGCGCCGCGACTTCCTGAAGATTCTGGGCGCGGGGACGGCGGCCACCGCCGCAGCCACCGTGGGCTGCGGCACCGAACACGTCACGCGGATGATCCCGTATCTCGTTTCCCCCGACGAGACCGTTCCGGGCGTCTCCAACTATTATGCGACGACGTGCCGCGAGTGCGCCGCGGGGTGCGGGCTCATCGTCGAGACGCGCGACGGCCGGGCGATCAAGCTCGAAGGGAATCCGGCACACCCGCTGAATCACGGAGCGCTCTGTGCGCGCGGGCAGGCCGCGCTCCAGGGTCTGTACAATCCCGACCGCTATCGCCAGCCCATGGTACGGAGCGGCTCCGGGCTGGTCCCCACGACGTGGGACGCCGCGCTCAAGCGCCTCGGCGCCGAGCTCGGCGCCGTGAAGAGCGCGGGGCACGCCGCGGCCGCGGCGTTCATCAACCACCACGAGTCGGGGTCCTTCCCCGCGTTCCTCGATGCGTGGCTTGCCGCCATGGGGATGCCGCCGCACCTGCGCGTCGACCCCGAGGTTCCGGTCGCGGTGCTCGCCGCCAATCAGGAGTCGTACGGCGTCGCGTGGCCGTCGCTCGATTTCGCGGCCGCGACGGTGATCGTGTCCTTCGGCGCGGATTTCCTCGATGGCTGGGGGGCGAGCGTCCCGCAGCAGCTCGGGTTCGCCGATGCGCGCGCCAAGCTCGCGGATGCGCCCCGCCTCATCTACGTCGGCGCCCGCCGGTCGTTGACGGGGCTCAATGCGGACGAATGGATTCCGGCGAAGCCGGGCTCCGAGCTGGCGATCGCGCAGGCGATCCTCGCCCGCCTGGGACATGGATCGGGCGCGACATTGGGGCAGGCCGCCGCGGCGAGCGGGGTCAGCGAGGCGACGCTGTCCAGGCTGGCCGACACGCTTGCGGCGATGCGCCCCAGTCTGGTCGTCGGCGGCGGGAGCGGGGGGGATGCGCTCGAGCTCGCGCTCGCCGTGAATACGATCAACCAGGTCGCGGGGAACGTGGGACACACGGTTTTGCCCGATAATCCGCTCACCGGATTTGAGCGCGTCGCCGGGCACGCCGAGCTGCGTGCGCTCGTCGATCGGATGACGGCGGGATCGGTGCCCGTGCTCATGCTGCGCGGAGCGAACCCGGCCTACGCGACACCGCGAGCGCTCGGCTTCGCCGCCGCGATGGGGAAGGTCCCCTTCAAGGTGAGCTTCTCGAGCTATCCGGATGAGACCACGGAATTGTGCGATCTCGTCCTGCCGGATCATCATCCGCTCGAGAGCTGGGGCGATGCCACGCCGCTGCGGGGGGTGCTCTCGCTCGTGCAGCCGGCGATGGATCCCGTCTTCAGCACGCGCCAGACGGCGGACGTGTTGCTCGGGCTCGCCCACGCGGATCCCGCGCTCGCCCCGCACTACCCGTGGCCCGAGTATCGCTCGTGGCTGATCGAGCGTTTCCCGGGGGGCGGTGGCGCAACTGCGTTCACGACGGCACTGGCCCGGGGACTGGCGGATGGCGTGAGCGCGCCCGCGCCGCATGGAGCGAAGGCGCCGGCGCCTGTCATAGGGCCTGTCACGGCGCCTGTCACGGCGCCTGTCACAGGGCCGCCATCCGCGCCGGCTGCGCCGCCAGCGCCGCCAGCGCCGCCAGCGCCGCCAGCGCCACCAGCGCCACCAGCGCCACCAGCGCCACCGCGCGTGGGCGGACCCATCGATGCGACGCCGGGCGACTTCGCCCTCGTCGTGTACCCGTCGCCCGGTCTGGGGGATGGTCGGGGCGCGAACAAGCCCTGGCTGCAGGAGCTGCCGGATCCGGTGAGCAAGATCGTCTGGCAATCGTGGGTGGAGATCCACCCCGAGGCCGCGGCCCGGATGGGGGTCGAGTCCGGGGACCTGCTCCGCATCGAGACGTCGGCGGGTGCTATCGTCGTGCCGGCGTGGGTCTATATGGGCGTGCGTGCCGACACCGTCGCGGTCGCGCTCGGGCGCGGTCATACGGCGTACGGGCGCTACGCCAAGGGCGTGGGTGTCAACGCACTCGATGTGCTGCCTATCGCGGAAGACCGCGCGGGCGGGCTGGCGCTCGTGTCCACGCGCGCGAAGGTCACGAAGACCGGGGAGTCCGTTCCGCTGGTCACGACGGAGGGCTCCGCGCGGCAGCACGGACGCGGCGTCGCGCAGGCCGTTGCCGCGTCGGACTTGCACAGGAATCACCCGGCCGAGGAGGAGATCCCCGGCGATGCCTCGCACGCGTTTGCGCCGGGGCTGCGCGCGCCGGTCGCGAACGATGCGCAAGGCGCGTACGGCGACCCGCAGTCGAACGACCGTGGGATGTACGAGCCGGGGCACTGGAGCGGGATGGCGAATCGCCGCTGGGCGATGACGGTCGATCTCGCCCGCTGTACGGGGTGCTCCGCGTGCATCACGGCCTGCTACGCGGAGAACAACATTCCGACGGTTGGGGCCCCGTGGCAGGGGGGCACCATCATGCCCCCGAGCACCGGGTTCGGCGCGAACATCCTGCGTGGCCGCGAGATGACGTGGCTCCGTCTCGAGCGGTATTTCGAGGGGGCCGAGCACGCCGACGGGAAGTTCGATCCGGAGTTCGAGACGCGTTTCATTCCGATGCTGTGCCAGCATTGCGGCAACGCGCCGTGCGAGCCCGTCTGCCCGGTGTACGCGACGTACCACTCGCCGGATGGGCTGAACGTGCAGGTGTACAATCGGTGCGTCGGGACGCGCTATTGCTCGAACAACTGTCCCTACAAGGTCCGCTACTTCAACTGGTTCGGATACGGCGAGCCCGCCCAGCCGCAGTACGCGTTCCCGGACCCGCTCAACTGGCAGCTGAATCCCGACGTCACGGTGCGCGGCAAGGGGGTCATGGAGAAGTGCACCTTCTGCGTGCAGCGGATCCGGGAAGCGGAGCATCGCGCGCGGCTCGAGCGGCGCGGCGTCGCGGCGGATGAGTTCACCGTCGCGTGCGCGCAAGGCTGCCCCTCGCGCGCCATCACATTCGGTGATGCCGCGGATCCCACCTGGTCGGTGACGAAGCTCGTGCAGGATCGGCGGGCGTACCACGTCTTCGAGGAGCTCAATACGTTCACGGGCGTCGTCTACCTCAAGAAGGTCACGCATCCCGCGCCGGGCGGCGCGGAGCGGGCGTAACGGAGCCGACGGCCATGGCGACGATGGCGCCCCCGACTCCGCCGCGCGTCCCCAAGCCGGCGCCCAACATCCCGCGGGCGGGACTTCGCCTCCCCGCCGTTCGCGACTACGCGCAGGTCGATCGCGAGGTCACTGCGGTCCTGCACCCGACGCTGGCATGGTTTGGCGCTCTGAGCGTTGCGGTCACCTGCCTCGGAATCGGGATCTTCGCGTGGATGTACCAGATCTACGCCGGAATGGGCGTCGCCGGGTACCGCCCCCCGGTCATGTGGGGCGTGTACGTCGTGTCCTTCGTGTTTTGGGTCGGGATCGGGCACGCGGGCACGCTGATCTCGGCCATCCTGTACCTCTTCCGCGCCGGATTCCGAACGACGATCTACCGGGTGTCGGAGGTCATGACCGTGTTCGCCGTCATGACGGCGGGTCTCTTTCCGATCCTGCATCTGGGGCGGCCGTGGAAATTCTTCTGGCTGATCCCGTACCCGAACTGGCGCTACATCTGGCCGAACTTCAAGAGCCCGCTGGTGTGGGACGTCTTCGCCATTCTGACGTATCTGACCATCTCCAGCACCTTCCTGTACATCGGACTGATCCCCGACATCGCCGTGCTGCGCGACCGGGAGACCAATCCGATCCGGAAGGCCGTCTTCGGCGCGCTGGCGCTCGGGTGGCGCAACTCCGACCGGGAGTGGAGGCATTTCGCGCGCGCCTACCTGTTCCTCGCCGCGCTGGCGACGCCGCTCGTGCTCTCGGTGCACTCCGTCGTCTCGTTCGACTTCGCGATGGCGCTCGAGCCCGGGTGGCACACCACGATCTTCCCCCCGTATTTCGTCGCGGGCGCGATCTTCTCCGGGATCGGGATGGTGTTCACGATCGTGATCCCGTTGCGGCGCTATTTCGGGCTCAGGCACTACATCACGCTGAACGATCTCGACGCCGCCGCGAAGCTCTGCCTCTTCACCTCTCTCCTGGTCGGGTGCGCGTACCTCTCCGAGTTTTACGTCGCGTGGTACTCGGGCAATCCCGTCGAGCAGCAGTATTTCTGGAACCGGGTCTTCGGGAATTGGTGGTGGGCGGCGTGGATCATGTTGCTCTGCAACATGATCCTCCCGCTGTCGCTGTTTTCGCAAAAGCTTCGGCGCAATACCATCTGGCTCTGGATCCTGTCGCTGTTCATCAACCTCGGGATGTGGTTCGAGCGCTTCGTGATCGTCGTACCTTCGCTGTCGCACGATTACGAGCCGTGGCGGTGGAGCTCGTACGCCCCGACGTGGGTCGACTACGCCATCCTGATCGGGAGCTTCGGCTGGTTCTTCATGTGGTTCCTCCTCTTCGTCAAGCAGCTGCCGATCCTGGCCATTACCGAAGTGAAGGAGATCGTGCCGGCCCCGCGTCGCGCGCCCGGAGGGTCGCACTAGTGGCCGGCGTGCTCGGGGCCTTTCGCGAGGTGGACTGCACGATCGCGGCGATCGAGGCGGTCAAGCGCGGACGGCTCGGTGACATGACCGTCTTCTCCCCGGCGCCCGATCCCGAGATCGCCGCCGCCATCGACGCGCCGGAAAGCGTGGTGCGCCGGTTCACGCTCATCGGTGGTCTGTGCGGCCTCACGTTCGGATACTGGATCGCCATCTGGGTCTCGAAATACTGGTCTCTCGTCGTCGGGGGAAAGGCGATCGCCAGCTGGATCCCGTATACGATCATCGGCTTCGAGCTCATGGTGCTGATCGGAGGGCTGTCGACGGTGGCCGGGCTCTTCATTCATGCGCGTCTGCCCAAGATCACCGTCGCTGGCTACGATCCCCGTTTCAGCGAAGCGGAGTACGGCGTGTACGTGGAGTGCGCACCGGAGCGCGCGCGCGATGTGGCGGCCGTCCTGCGGACCAGTGGCGCGGTGGAGGTGCGCGATGAGCGGTAGGACGCGTCTCGTCGCGGCGGCTCTGGTGGCCGGAGCGAGCGTGAGCGGCTGCTCCTGGTTCACGGCGTTCGTCGAGCAGCCCAAGCTCGGCCCGTGGAAGATCGTGGGCGATACGCTGACCCCCTCGCGTGGCGAGCCGCAGATGTCGGTGCCGATCACGGGCACGACCGTCGCCGCGTTCACGGTCTCGTACGCGCCGCTGCCGGGGGTCGTCGACTCCATGTCGGCGTTGCACAACCCGACGCCGCCAAACGCCGCCTCGCTCGACAATGGCCGCAAATTGTTCCAGATCAACTGCGCCGTCTGTCACGGCGACGCGGGGCTGGGCAACGGTCCCGCGTTGCGGTTCGGGATTCCCGCTCCGAGCGTTGTGACCGATCACGCGAAGGGGCTCGCGGATGGGTACCTCTTCGGGATCATCCGCAATGGCCGCGGCGCGATGCCGTCGTACAACCGGATCGAGGACTCGGAGCGGTGGGATGTGGTGAACTACGTTCGGGGATTGCAGGGAGCGTTGGGCGCTCCGGTCCCGACGGGTCCCGTCGGCTACCCTGGCCAGACCGGTGACGCACTGCCGCACGCGACGGTCGTCGGGCCCACGCGCCCCGTCCCCTATTATCGCGGCGCGGAGACGATCCTCGATTCCGCCCTCGTGACGCGCGCTCAGGTGCCGGGGCCCGCTCCCCGTGCCGCCGTCCCCGCGGCCGGAGCGGCGCAATGAGCGGGCACGGAGACGCGCCCGCGATGGCGCGCGATGAGCTGACCACACTCGCGTGGCGTCCCGCTCCGCCGCGCGCAAAGCTCGTGGCCGCGGCGGTGGCGGCGATCGGGCTCATCGTCTTCCTCGCGACGGCCCTCGTCGATCCGGACCGCGCGTGGCGGGCGTTTCACATGAACTGGCTCTTCTTCACCGTCATCTCGTCCGCGGGCGTGGCGTTCGTGGCGGTGCAGCGCATCACGACCGCGCGCTGGTCGCGGGCACTCGTGCGGCTCATCGAGGGATACGTTGCCTTCCTTCCGATCGCTTTCATCGGCCTAATCCTGATTTTCACCTTTGGCCGAGTCCACATCTTCCCGTGGGCGACCGTTCGTCCGCTCATTCCCGAAAAGCGCCTGTATCTCGACCCGGCATTTCTGATCCCGCGCGATCTCATCGCGTTCGGGATCTTCGTCGTGCTGAGCCTGTGGCTGATCTATACGTCGGTCCGGCTCGATGTGGGGATCCTGCCCGAGGGGGGGGCTGCCTGGGCGCGCAGGCTGCGGGAGCGGATGCGCGCGGGCTTCGGCGAAGAGCGACGCGAGCTGCATTCCACCCACTCGCTCCAGGGCAAGCTGGCGGTCTTCGTCGTCCTGACGTTCGGGTACTGTTGGAGTTTGCTCGCCTTCGATCTGTCGATGACGCTGGACGGCCATTTCCAGAGCACGCTGTACGGGTGGTGGTCCTTCATGACGGGGTGGGTGGGTGCCCTGATGCTGCTGGCGCTGGTCGTCGTGTGGTGGCGGTGGCAATTGGGCGCGGAGTCGCTCCTGGAGGACAAGCATTTCCACGATCTCGGAATGCTGTGCTTCGCCTTCACCGCGTTCTGGGGCTACCTCACCTTCGGCCAATACCTCGTGAACTGGTTCGGGAACCTGGGCGCGGAGACGCACTGGCAGCGTCTGCATCTCGTGAAGCCGTGGCTCCCGTTCACGATGGCGATGGTGTTCCTCCTGTTCGTACTTCCGTTCTTCGGTCTCGTGTCGCGAGCCGCGAAATCACTTCTCCCGACCTTCATCGCCTTCGCGTTCGCCAGCCTGGTCGGCCTCTGGATGCTGCGCTACATCGAGGTCTATCCGCCGATTCACGGCATCGTGGAGAAGGCGCCCTTCGGGATCTGGGAGATCGCGATCACGCTCGGCTTCCTCGGCATCTGGGGCGCCTGCTACGCGGCGTTCATGAACGCGTTCCCGCGCATGCGCGTGACGCTCATGACGAGCGAGTTCCGCGACGAGGTGCAGATCCCGGTGAATCCGAAAACGATGGAGCCGCTCCCGGCGCACGAGTAGCCGCGAAGGGGAAGTGGCGCGCGAATCGGCGCCACTCTCCCTTCGCGCGTCATCGTCGCCTATCTTACGGATCGCGGGGCGTTAGCTCAGTTGGGAGAGCATTCGGTTAGCAACCGAAAGGTCGCGAGTTCGAGCCTCGCACGCTCCATTCTTTCCTCCACGGATCGCAGTTGCTACCACCCCTCTGCGGTGCGATCGAACTAGCCCGCGTGCTGCCGGACTCCGCTCCGGCCTTCGGCGTCGACGCGCCTGCGTACGTCGCGATCCGCGCGGTGATGTATCGCGCCGCGCTCACGATCATCGGATCGTGCGCATTCATCCTGCTCATTGCCACACGCGTCTCGCACCTCTCCGGGAGCTATCTCGAGGTGTCCGCCGTCGTTCCGGCCACGCGGAAGCTCGCGCGGTGGGCGACCGTCGTGCTCGCGTTCGCGATGATCGGGCGCCTCCTCGCGCAGGGCT
>PLLD01000180.1 GCA_003141205.1 Gemmatimonadota bacterium | reverse complement strand
CCGAAAAAGAGCGGATCCAGATACTGCCGGTTCATGTACGCATCCGCGCGGGCGGTCGCGGCGCGGTCCTTCGCCCGCTCGGACGCGGGGTACTTGGGCTCCAGATTGACCGCGATCCCGATGCGATTGTGGCCGACGGCCCGGTAGGCGAGGACCGCGGCGGCGTGGGCGCGCAGCAGGTTGTGCGCGACGAGCGGCGGCTCGAAGATGCTCCGATGCCCGGGAGCGAGGACGCCGCGCAGATAGCCGCCGTCGGAGACGACCCAGGGCTCGTTGAGGGTCATCCACATCCCGACGCGATCGTCGAACGCCCGGGCCATCGCCACCGTGTAGTCTGCGAACCACCCGGCGATGTCGCGGTTCAGCCATCCGCCGGCATCGTCGAGCGCGGCGGGCAGATCCCAGTGGTACAGGGTCACGAGCGGCTGTATGTTTGCCGCCAGCAACGCATCGATGAGACGGTCATAGAACGCGAGTCCGGCGCGGTTCACGCGCCCGCGCCCGGTGGGGAGCACGCGGCCCCACGCGATGCTGAACCGATAGGCGGTGAGCTCGAGCTCGTGCATCAGGGCGACGTCGTCGGCGTAGCGGCGATAGTGGTCGCACGCGACGTCCCCCGTGTCGTCGTTGTGGACCATTCCCGGAGTGTGTGCGAACCGATGCCAGATACTCGGGCCCGCGCCGTCGGCCAGCGGCGAGCCTTCGACCTGATAGGCGGATGTCCCGGCGCCCAACAGAAAGCCGTCGGGAAAGCGCGTCAGTGCCTGGCTACGGGCGGCGATACGTGGCACGTGTAACGCTGGAGGGGGTGCGCAAGGTCTTCGACGAAGGCGAGGCGGACGGCGCCGTCGCGGTGCAGGGGATCGATCTCGATGTGCGCGACGGCGAGCTGGTCGTTTTCGTCGGCCCGTCCGGCTGCGGGAAGACGACGGTGCTGCGAATGATCGCGGGTCTCGAGACGATCACGGCGGGCCGGATTTCCATCGACGGGCGCGTCGTGAACGATCTGCCGCCGAAGGCGCGCGACGTCGCGATGGTATTCCAGAACTACGCGCTTTACCCACATCTCACGGTGTTCGAGAATATGGCGTTCGCCCTGCGCCTCCGCAATCAGTCGCGCGCGGACATCGAGGCGCAGGTCAGTCGCGTCTCCGCGACCCTGGGGCTCGACCGCGTGCTGCGGCGCAAGCCCGCGCAGTTGTCCGGCGGGGAGCGCCAACGCGTGGCCATCGGTCGCGCGATCGTGCGCAATCCGCGGGTCTTTCTCTTCGACGAGCCGCTCTCCAACCTCGACGCCGCGCTCCGCATCCAGATGCGCCGCGAGATCGGCGCGCTGCACAGATCCCTCGGCGCCACGATGATCTACGTCACGCACGACCAGGTCGAGGCGATGACGCTGGGTGATCGCATCGTCGTCATGGCCAGCGGTCGCGTCCAGCAGATCGATGCGCCGCGCGATCTCTACCGGTACCCGCGCAACCGATTCGTGGGCACGTTCATCGGAAGCCCCGCCATGACCGTTCTCCCCGGCCACGTCACGATCGGGCCGCCGCCGGAATTCCGCACGACATCGGGGGCGGTGGCGTTCTCCCTGGCGGGGACGCTCGCCGCGCGCCTGGCGCCCTATGCGGGGCGGGCGATCCTGCTCGGATTTCGGCCCGAGGCACTGGCTCTCACCCGCGATCCGGGTCGGGACGGTCCGGTCGCGGCGCTCCGCGGCACGGTCGAGGCGCTCGAGCTCATGGGTAGCGACGCGCTCGTGACCGTCCGGATGGCGGACGTCGAGCTGACGGCGCGCATCGACGCGCAGGATCTTCCTCTCGTCGGCGCCACGATCGACCTGACGGTCGCGCTCGACCGGCTGCATCCGTTCGACGCGGATACGGAGGAGGCGATCGCTCCCCTGCGGAGCGACTCCCGGGCGTAGACGGCGTGCGCGCGATGCGCCATCTTGCACCATGGCGGCGACGGCTCCTTCCCGCCCGTTGCTGATCGGGATCGTCGGCGATTCGGGCTCGGGAAAGACGACGCTTTCCGCCCGCCTGACCGCACGCCTGCATCGCGAACGGGTCGCTCCAATTTGCCTCGACGACTACCACCGCTACGACCGCGCCGAACGGCGCAGTCGGGGTGTGACGGCGCTGTCGCCGGCCGGGAACCGGCTGGACATGATGGCCGAGCACCTCGCCCTTCTCCGCAGCGGTGCGCCCATCACCAAACCGGTGTACGATCATCGGACGGGAACCTTCGGTGCCGACGAGACGGTCGTCCCGCGGGAGATCGTGATCGCCCGAGGCCTGCTCGGCCTGCACACCGAGGCGCTCGTCCGTTGCTTCGACCTTGCGATCTTTCTCGATCCGGATGCGGAGCTGCGCGTCCGCTGGAAGATCGCCCGTGACTGCGCGCGGCGCGGCTATTCGGTGGAGGAGGTGCGCGCGGAGCTGCTGGGGCGGCGCGGCGACGCCGAGCGCTACATCATGCCGCAGCGCGAGCGGGCGGACCTCGTCATCGGGTTCTATCCGCGCCCCGGCGTCGCAACCGAGGCGCTGGGGATGCGGGTCATCGATCGCGGCCACGGCCATCGCGGACTCGCCGCGGAGGTCCTCGAGGCGGCCGAGCAGGTGCGCCACGCGGTGGATGCCGGCCCGTTCCCGACGGAAGCGGCCGATACGCTCGGTGCGCGGAGCGCGCCCGAGCGCGTCACGTCTACGCGTCGGCCCCGGCGGGACCCGACTTCTTCGTGATCCCGAACTTGTCGAGGATCCAGGTGACGG
>PLLD01000272.1 GCA_003141205.1 Gemmatimonadota bacterium | reverse complement strand
GGGATTGTATACGTCACCGACACCTCCCGCACCCGCACAAAGGACCCGTCCTCTACAGATAGAGCAGTGAACGGGTTGGTCCCCGCCCCAGCCGCTACGGCTCGTGCCTGCAGCCATAGCGGTGCGGTCGGGCTGTTCGTCCCCTGTGTATTCCCCACAAGATCCGCGTCATACACCGCTTCGTTCGCAATCTTGTACCCGCCGCGATAATCCACCAAGCCCCCAATCGTGACCGCCCCCCTCCACAACCCCAAGTGCGTGGAGACCGCGACCTCCTGCGTTGGCAGGCTCGGCCCGACGTATTCGTCGGAGTCNNCTCGATGATCCCATCGTGGTTCGCGTCGATATAGGTCACAGGCGGCGCCCAGAGCCCATACAACGGATAGCCCACCGCCTGCCGGTACTGCACGGCGTAACCGGACACTGTCTGCGCCGTGATCCCCGGCGCCAACGAGACCAGGACGTTGTGGTTCACGGACGCGTTCACCGCCACTTCCCACGTGGTCGATCGGGTCTGCACTACACCCACCGTCACGCTCCCCTCGACCCCCGTGTTCCGCACCTCGCCAATGTTCTCCTGATAGGTGTAGAAGCCAAGATCCGTCCCGAGGTTCACATTCACCAACGCGTCATGCGTCGTCTTCGAGTAACCCGTGAGCTCGAGACTCACCCGGTTCCCCCACCCGCCCACGTCCACCCCTCCCTCGAACTCCGCCGACCGCTCCGGTTGGAGATTCGGGTTCCCCGGCCAAGTGAGCGTGCTCACGCTCACTGGACTCCCCCCGCTCCCGATCGCCGCCGTCGTCGGCGAATACAACTGCAACGCCGCGCCATTCATCGGCTGCACCCCCGACTCCCCAAACACCCCCCGCACCCGCACCGTCGTCGGACCCTGGTTCAGGGCAAGCCACGACACGCTGGCCTTGGGGTATACCGCGACGCTGTAGGCACCCCCGAACCCGCTCCCGGCATCGATCCGGAGCGCGCCAGTCAGGAACAGCCGGTCCGCGAGACTCAGCTGTTCCTCCCCGTATCCCCCCAATGTCGCCTGGCGCGTTCCTAGCTGCGTCACCGTTGGTCCCGTCGCCCCGTTGAGCGTCAGATTTGTGGCAGTGATCCCCCGAGTGAGCGCCGATTGCCCCGCCAGCCGGGCGTCGACCATCTGGAGACCGCCAGACGTCACGGCACGCACGTTGCGCGCGAGGGAGGCCGTCGCCGTCCCTCGCAAATCCACAGAGTACACATCCGTCGTCACATTGGAGAGCCCAAGGGATGGGATAATGATCTGGTACGCCGCATTTGCAAGCGGGTAGTCGAGCGCCTCATTTAACTGCGATCCGTGATCCAGGCCCACGGTGGCGTGCCCCACAAACCACCCAACGGGGCGCCAGCTCGCGGTGAGACCCCCGGTCACTCGGTCCGTGTTCTGTGACCCAATGTTCGACAACTCTCCCAACGGGGTGACGAATCCTGAGTACCCGCTATACCCGTAGTTGTGCGCGCGATCGCTCAGCGCCGGTCCTTCGATGACTCCGAAGTACAGAAATTCCGCGTCTGGAGTCTGCTGGTAGGTTGAGAGATAGCTTCCCGTCGCCGTCAGGTCCGCCGTCGACCCCAACTTGATCGCCGTGCTCACGCGCACCGATCGCTGCTGCTCGCTGTTGGGGTTCAGAGCCGCGCTCGGGAGCCCGAGACCCGCCGTATCGGCCAGCTCTTTGAGCACCGGCGGCATCCCGATCACTCCCGTCTCGTTCGACAGGCCGCCCGAGATGAAATACCGCACTGCCTCTGACCCCCCGCTCACCGACAGGTCGTATTTGCCTCGGTCGCCCATCCCGAAGATCGACGTTGCCGTGTGATTCAATGGGTTCCACCGCGTTACGCTGTCCACCACGCAGGTGCCTCCCGTTGAAGCGGGATATCCGAATAGTGGGTTTAGCGTGCAATTAACAGTTGCATTCGTCCCGTCCGTTAAGTGACCCCAACTGTAGTAGCCATTGGGGAAGCTCTCGGGGATACCGCTCTCCGTCTGCTCCGCCGACGCCTTCCATTGCGGGGCCCCAGCCGTCCCGTGCTTCGTCGTGATCACGATAACGCCGTTTGCCGCATCGGTGCCGTACTCCGTGCTTGCGGATGGCCCCTTCAGGATATCGATCGTCTCGATATCGCTGAAATCGATGTCGTTGAGCCGCGTGGGAGTGGGGTGAGTCTCATTCTGTTTGAAAATTGCGTTAATGTCCCCCCCCGCCGAGTTGTCCTGCCGTACGCCATCGACGATCAGAATCGGATCGTTCTGCAGCACGAGGCTCGTGAGCCCCTCGATCCGGATCGCTTCGCCAGACCCGGTCATCCCGCTCGTCTCCAGCACCGTTACCCCCGGCGCCCGGGCCGAGATGAGATCCGTGAGACTCGTGATCGGCGCGGTCGGCGCGATCGAATCCGCGTTGATCGTCGAGATGTCGTTGCCGACTTCGTACCGCCGCTGCTCACCCACTGCAGTTGTCACAACTTCGTCGAGCCGTGTAGGTGCCGCGACCAACGCGAAGTCGAGTGTCGCGGTCTGATCACCAGCAACGGTGACATCCTTCGTGAGCGGCTGATATCCCACGCGCCGCGCGGTGATGCGAGAGGTCCCGGGTGCCACACCGGTGATCGTGTACTTCCCATCCGCGTTCGCCGTGGTGCGGAGCGCCGTCCCCTCGACCCGAACTGACACCTCGGACAGCGGCGATTTGAGCGCGCCGTCGGTCACATGGCCGGTGATAGTGGCCGCACCTTGTCTCGCGGCCGGCATTTCGTAAGTCGCCGGCTGCCCTTCCGCCTCAAGCGAAACCAATCCGCCCGGCGTCACGTAGACGCCGACGCCAGTCCCTTGCAGCGCTAGCTGCAGGGCATCGCCCACGGTTACGCGGTGGAGCACAATCGACACCTGCGTTTGCAGCGGAACGTCTTGTGGGCTGTAGGTCAGCTGTATGCCGCCAGCTGCTGATATCGCGGCCAAAGCGTCCTTGAGCGTAACCCGGTCGAGGCGCAGAGCGATCGTCCGCCCGAGCATGACTTTCGCACGCGCGTCTGGCGGCTCGATGACCTGCGGCCTGTCTCCCGATGTTGGCGACACTGTCGACTCCTGCGCGGTCGCCAGAGTCGCACAGGCCGCCAAGGCGGAGGCAAATGCGCAGATCGTTACCGCGGCTCGAAAACGCATGGCTCCTCTCACGAAAACGATCATGGGTGCAGTGTCCGCGTCTGAACGGTGTTTATCGGTAGCGTCACGGCACGCCCCGCTAAGTGGCGGATGAGGATCGCCCGCGCCCCGTCCCACTCCACTCGCGCGCCTACGGCGTGCGCAATCGCGTCGAGCACATCCGCTGCGGCTTCGGTTCCCCTGAAGGAGGCCGTCACCGTGCGAGTCGCAAGCGATGTATCGGCGAGGGACAGCTCAACACCGTACGTTCGCTTGATGTCTCGGATCACGTCCCGGATTGGCGCATCGTCGAAGACAATCGTTCCCTGCATCCACGCCACATAGCGCGACACATCCATCCCCGACCGCAGCGTCAACCGGCCCGCTCGATCCACAGTCGCCACATCACCAGCGCTCGCGGGGATGGTATCATTGGCGCCCCGGCCGGCCGTCACCACAACGCGGCCCGCGCTCACGGCGATCCGCTCCACGTCATCCTCGCGATACGCTCGGACGACGAATTCCGTCCCGACATCGCGGACGACCGCATGTCCGGTGTGAACGGCGAACGGATGGCGAACGTCATGGACGACCGAGAAGTAGGCCTCGCCGCTAAGCTCCAGCTCGCGGGCACGCACTCCGAAATCTGCGGGCACTCGTAGCTCGGTCGCCGGCCCGAGTACCAGCCGCGTACCGTCCCGCAGCGTCACGCTAGCTCGTCCACCCTCCGCCGTTGAAAAAATGCGAAACTGCTGTGCGGCAGGTGAACGGTGATTCGCAATAAGTGCCCCGGCGATCGTGAGAACGAGGACGGCCGCACCGCTAGCCGTGACTCCCGCGGTCGGGAGATATCGGCGTGTGGCTGCATCACGCGACGTCCATCCCCGCCCGATGGACAGCACTCGAGGCCTGCCCCCCTGCACGCTCGCAATCCGGGCATCCATCCGAGCCCACGCAGACTTGACGTCGGGATCCGCGGGACGGAGCGCCGCCCAACGCGCCCAGATGGCTTGCGCTTCCCGCACCATGGCCAGTCGCTCACGGCTCGATGCCGCCCACGCATCGACGGCCACGACCTCCTGCGGGGTACACTCCCCGGCGCAGTAGCGTTGCAGCAGCTGATTGTCGATCGAGTCATCCATGGCGGTGCGTGTTGGGGGAATGCCGTCTCACCCCACATGTCAACCATCCGCCCGGCGCACCCTACCTGGCGCCTCCGCGCCAGACTGCGGCTTAGAGCAGGCCGCCCAGTTTGTCGCGCAACGTCTTGAGGGCGGCCGAAATTGCTTTCTCCACCGCCTTGACCGTCACGCCCATTGCATCGGCGATCTCGGCATTCGTGAGCCCGTACTGGCTCCGCAAGGTGAAAGCCAGCCGCCGGCGCTCCGGGAGCCGAGCCACTTCTCGCGCCAGCGCGGTATCGATTTCGTTGTGCGCCATCGCCTCTTCGGGCGACAGCGGGCCCCGTCCCATCCCGGACAGACTTGTGTCGGCAACGGCGCGAGCCACCCACCGATCCTTCACTCGCTCATGCTTCTGCCAGTTGACACCCTGATTGCGCACGGCCCCGTACAGGTACCGCGCCATGCCGTCCCGGACGACCCAACCCGCGCGATGCTCCCATAACCGGAGCAGTATATCCTGTACGAGTTCTTCGGCGACCGTGTCCGAATGCACGAAGCCGCGCATAACGGCGACCAGCCGCGGATAATACGCTCGAAACAACGCTTCGAACGCGCTCTTGTCGCCGGCGCGAATGCGCTCGACCAGCGCCGCCTCGTCGGCAACCAGCGCCAACGACGCCGCTCGCGCCGACTCGGGCGTGGGCGAAATATCGGGACGTTGTACGCTGCGAGGGATCATCCAATCAGCCACACCGGTCCGTGACAGCCGTTCCAGGCCGCCATGAAGAGACGCACACGCTCAAACCCGGCCCATAGTTAGTGCGCGATCTCGGCGGATGCAACAACGTATTGCGCACCCGTGCTGGCGCACGTGGTTTACTAATGAGTGCGGTCCGAAGCGCAGGCGGCGACGCTGCGAGCTCGTTCCAGTGTGCGCAGACGTTGAACGGCGGCCGTGCCAAGAGCGCGGTACGTATTAGTGTCGAATACGACAGCCAACCGAGGCATATGAGAATCCTACATGTCTCGCTGCCGCCACGCGCGACCAGAACGCTTTGTCGCTATTTCTAGCTAGGGCATTGCGGCCGAACGCCCCGGGGATCGAAATGGTTCTTGACGACATCGTAGCCGCCAACCTCGCCGACGCTCCCGCCCGCAAAATCGAGAGCTCGTGCGACTTGGTGTACCCCCGATCAATGCCGGCCGAATTCATGGTCGAGGAGGGCGGGCCTGGTCCCCCAATTCTCATCCAGTTTGATCGCTAGGTGAGCGCCCGTAGGCGGGGGTCCCCGAATTGAGTCCAGGTCAGAGCGTCAGTTTTTCAGCGTAGCGCACGAGGCTGGTAGTCACCGCGACCGTACCAAGCCGCCGCCTCCGGCTGCGCGTCAATATCTCCATGTAAATGTTTGCGGCAATGTGATTTAGCCATTGACACGCCGAGCATGGGAGCATATATTTCTCATGCGTTAGCACTCACTGCCGAGGAGTGCTAACACACCGAAGACGCTTGCTAGAGAGACCCATTAGCACGGAGAGAGGCATCGTTATGGCCACCAAGAGTGCTACCGCCGCTCGTGTCAGCCCCCTGGCAGACCGGGTCGTCGTGAAGGCAATGGAAGAGACGGAGCAGATGCGCGGCGCGCTCTACATCCCGGATACCGCCAAAGAGAAGCCGCAGGCGGGCAAGATCATCGCCGTCGGACCGGGGCGCTTCGACGAAGGGAAGCGGGTCCCCATGGAGGTCAAGGTCGGCGACAAGGTGCTCTATGGGAAATACAGCGGCACCGAAGTCACTATCGACAATGAACAGCTTCTGATCCTTCGCGAGTCAGACGTACTCGCGGTCCTCAGCTAATACTTCCCACGAGTGACGGAATCCGATCATGCCTAGCAAAGAACTCTATTTCAGTGTGGACGCCCGCGCGGCTCTCAAGCGCGGCGTCGATCAGCTCGCCGAAGCCGTCAAGGTGACCCTCGGCCCCAAGGGGCGGAACGTCGTCATCGACAAGAAGTTCGGCGCCCCAACGATCACCAAGGACGGTGTCACCGTCGCGAAGGAGATCGAGCTCTTCGATCCGCTCGAGAACATGGGTGCGCAGATGGTCAAAGAGGTCGCGACGAAGACCTCTGACATCGCCGGTGACGGCACGACGACCGCGACGGTCCTGGCGCAGGCGATCTTCCGCGAGGGGCTCAAGAATGTCACCGCGGGCGTGAACCCGATGGCGCTCAAGCGCGGCATTGACAAGGCCGTCGCCGCTGTCGTCGAGGACCTCAAGAAGCTCAGCCTCCCGACAGCCGGGAAGAAGGAGATCGCCCAGGTCGGCAGCATATCCGCCAACAACGACCCGGAGATCGGCAACCTCATCGCCGAGGCGATGGAAAAGGTCGGCAAGGACGGCGTGATTACGGTCGAGGAGGCCAAGGGGCTCGAGACGACGCTCGAGACGGTCGAGGGCATGCAATTCGACCGCGGCTACCTGTCGCCCTATTTCGTCACCGATCCCGAGAAGATGGAATCGGTGCTGGAGGACGGGTACATCCTCATCCACGACAAGAAGATCGCGTCGATGAAGGATCTGTTGCCGATCCTGGAGAAGGTCGCCCAGGTCGGGAAGCCGTTGCTTATCATCGCCGAGGACATCGAGGGCGAGGCACTCGCAACGCTCGTGGTCAACAAGCTCCGCGGCACGCTCCGCATCTGCGCTGTCAAGGCCCCGGGCTTCGGCGACCGCCGGAAAGCCATGCTGGAGGACGTCGCGGTGCTGACGAACGGCAAGGTCATCTCGGAGGAAGTCGGCTTCAAGCTCGAGAACACCGTCGTGAACGATCTGGGTCGGGCGAAGCGGATCGTGGTCGACAAAGACGACACGACCATCATCGATGGTGCCGGCGACACGGATAAGATCCAGGGCCGGGTCAAGGAGATCCGCGCGACCATCGAGAAATCGACCTCGGACTATGACAAGGAGAAGCTGCAGGAGCGGCTCGCCAAGCTCGCCGGCGGAGTCGCGATCATCAGTGTCGGAGCCGCGACCGAGTCCGAGATGAAGGAGAAGAAAGCCCGTGTCGAGGACGCCCTGCACGCGACCCGCGCGGCTGTCGAGGAGGGCATCGTCCCGGGCGGGGGTGTTGCGCTCCTTCGCGCACAAAGGGCGCTCAAGACCCTCAAGCTCGACGATCCCGACGAGCAGATCGGTGTGGGCATCGTGCGGCGGGCCATCGAAGAGCCGATCCGCATTATCGTGCAGAATGCCGGCGCCGAGGGCTCCATCGTGGTCGAGAAAGTGCGGGCGTCCAAGGACAATAATTATGGATACAACGCACAGACTGACAGCTACGAGGATCTCGTTCTGGCCGGCGTGATTGACCCCACCAAGGTGACACGCACCGCGCTCCAGAACGCGGCATCCATTGCCGGTCTGCTGCTAACGACCGAAGCGATCGTGGTCGAGAAGAAAGAGGAGAAGGGTGCTGCGGCCGGCGGCTCGCCAGGTGGCGGGATGGGAGGGATGTACTAATCCGCTCCGCTCGATGATTGAGAAATGGGGGCCGGGCAACCGGCCCTCGTTTCTCTTGTCGCAGCGACCCTGGCGCTTTGGGGGCGATTTCCCCCACGTGGGGGGGAGGGGCAGGCGCTAGGGTCTTGAAGTAATCAATATGCGGCGGTGCAGCAACTATCGCCCGCCAAACGCCCGCCAATCTCGCGGGCGCAACGCAGCGACGGGGCGGCGGATCGATAGCCAATGGACAACACCTCCTCAATTCCCGAGCTTGTAGCACACACCCCTTAGGCGACTGACAGATAACTCGCACTGACGGCCGGGTAATTCGAACCTCGGCTCTTGGGACAATTCGCGAGCGCTTCTTCGCTGGACACCGCTACGTCCACACTACCATAGACGCCAAGGATATGACCGTAGACTCCCAGAACGTGGTGTGGTATACCGCTGAGGCGTTAGCGGTCCTGATGTACACCGCGGTCGCGGTCGTTCTGGTGCGCACGTATCTGCGTACCCGCGATGTTGGTTTTGTCCGGTTAGGCGTGGCCGTTATTGCATGGCCCCCTTATGTCCTTCCCACTTGAGTATGGCTAACGGCTGTGGCTCGGTCGCGCCCTGCGTCACCAGTCGGTGATCTTTCCATTCAACTCGGTTGAGCAGAACCAGGCGAGAATCGTCACGCTTTGGCTGTGCTTAAGATCGTTCCAGCGGTGGCTGGTCATTGCGCCTGCACGTTAGGCCCGCGTCGCGATCCCGGCAAGAGCCGGATCGTATGAGAGCCGCAACATCGATGTACGCTACTATTGACCGACTCTTATATGGGCCTGATGACCGACTCTTATATGGGCCTGACAGTGCTGCATTCCGCGCGGGCGGCGCGCCCACGTCACTTCTCCCAGCTAGCCGCCTATGCCCCGTCGCGTAATATCCGGTGGGGTCATTCGGTCACGCCACCTTCGTCGACGTGAGGCACCCCTTGTAACTGGGGTTCGTGATCAGGGTCCCACTTGCAGGCGTCGGCAGCGTCAGATCCACATCCGTCCCGTAAGTCGGCAACGGCGTTGGCAGGTTCGGATTGTTGCCGTTAGCATACGGCCCCGTGGGGAATACCGCGCTCTGATCCCGTTGGTATTGCCGAATCAAGCGCCGCAAGTCCCCCAATCGGGTCCCCGTGCCGAACAACCAGAAGGCCCGCTCGCGGAACATCAGGCTCACACGCCCGCTGTCCGTCCCTGGATCCGTGAGCGGCAGGAGGCCGGTGGTTTGTCCCGCGACCTGGCCGGTACCGATGGTGCACGTGGAGTCGGCCGAGCCGCTACATCCGCTGTTCCGCAGCGTGTTCAGATCGGTCAGCCACGTCCCGGGATTGCCCGGGAGCTGACTCTCGGCCTCGATCAACCGTGCTTCGATCCCCGTCGCCAACGGGATATCCGCCAGGTCATCCTCGAACTTCAGCGGCAGGTACCACGTCCCCGGGACCACCCCACCATAGGTCCCGTCCTGCGTCTGGTAGCTGGTCGAATCGAGTACTAATCGCGGATCCCGGGCGGAGATGAAGTCCATCCCATTCCCCCCCTCCTGATCCGCCACATTGAAGATCCTGTTAAAGGCTCCCGCGACCCCATCGCCGTAGATGTTGGCGGTATAGGGCGCCGTGTTCTCGTTCGGCTCGAGCGTCACGTTGTACACGAAGCTCGTGGGCACGTTAATGACCGCGGTGGCCGCCGCGGCATACTGCCCTCGGTCCATGAGCGCCCGCCCCAACCCCACGCTCGCCAG
>PLLD01000050.1 GCA_003141205.1 Gemmatimonadota bacterium | reverse complement strand
CGGCCGGTTCGCCGCCACGAGCGCGTTGATCAGCGCTTCCGTGTTCTGGAAATGCACGTTGTCATCGCCCGACCCGTGGACCACCAGAAGCTTCCCGCGCAGGTTTGCCGCATACGCGATCGGGGACGCACGCTGGTACGCGGCGGAATCATCCTGCGGCAGCCCCATGTACCGTTCCGAATAGATCGTGTCGTAGAAGCGCTGATCCGTCACCGGAGCGATCGAGACCCCGACCTGATACAGGTCCGGATACCGGAACAACATGTTCAGCGCCATCGTGCCGCCGTTGCTCCACCCCCACATCCCGACGCGCGTGGCATCGACCCACGGTCGCTCGAGCAGCACCCGTAGCGCCGCCGCCTGATCGTGCGAATCCAGCACGCCGATCCGGCGATAGATCGCCTTGCGCCACGCCCGCCCCTTTGGCGCCGGTGTTCCGCGATTGTCCACGCTCGCCACGACATAACCGCGCTGCGTGAGATTGAGATGAATGAGGTAGTCGAACGGGTTCCATGCGTCGAACACCGTCGCCTGCGCCGGCCCCCCATAGATAAAGAAGAGGACGGGATATTTCCGCGTCGAATCGAAGGCGGGCGGACGCATGAGCCACGCGTCGAACGAGACGGAGTCGGACCGAAGCGTCGTGAATTCCACCGGACGCCGTGCGATCGCCTGCAGCCCCGTCACCAGATGCGCATTATCGATCAGCGTCCGGACCGCACGATGCTCGGGCAGCGACACGAGCTCGGTGACCGGCGGTACGTCGATCGCCGAATATTCGTGCAGCGCCCAGTGGCCGTTCGGCGAGATCCGGTATTCGTGCGCCCCCCGTTTGAACGCGGCAGGCGTGACCCGCTCGGGGCGCCCCGAGCCATCGAGGCGCGAGCGATAGAGATAGAGCTGCGCTGCGTCGGTCGGCGAGGCGAGATAGTAGACGTAGTGCCGAACCGTATCGATCGCCTGGACGAACGGGACTCCATCGGAGCTCGCCGGCTGCGCGACGTCAAATGCGCCCGGCGTCAGCAGTCGCTGCGTCTTCCCGTCGCGCGACACCAGGTAGATGTGCCGCCACCCATCCCGCTCGCTCACCCAGAGGAACGACCGCCCGCCATCGATCCAGTGCGGATCGTCATCGACATCGACCCACGCGCTGTCCCGGTCCACCAGGATCGTCCGCGTGGCACCCGTCGCGGCATCGCCGATCATGAGGTCGTTTGTGTTCTGCAGGCGGTTGAGATGCTGCAGGAGGACTTCCTTCGAGCTCGCCGCCCATTGCATGCGCGGGATGTAGTGCTGCCGCGCATCGCCGGGGATGCTGAGCCAGCGCGTCGATCCGCCGGCCGCGCTCACGACGCCGACACGCGCCGCCGAGTTGGTCTGCCCCGCCTTGGGGTACTGTACCGGGACGACGAAGGAATACAGCGAATCGGTATCATCGATCAGATCGAAATCGCGGACCCCGGAATCATCGAGCTGCCAGTAAGCGATACTGCTCCCATCCGGTGACCAGCGCCATCCATCGCGCAGCCGGAACTCCTCTTCGTAGACCCAATCGGTCGTGCCGTTAATGGTCGTCGTCGACCCATCGGTGGTGAGCGCCGAAATCGCGCCGCTCGCGAGGCTCTCGACGTAGATGTTGTGGTCGCGCACGTAGCCGACGCGCCCTCCGTCCGGCGAGAACTTCGCGAACATCAGCGTCGACGGTTGCGCGCCCGGACCGCCCAGCTTGCGCAACGTGCCCGCGTGCGTGTCGTAGACCCAGTAATCGCCGCGTGTACGCTCGCGCCAGACGCGCCGCGTATCGGTGAACAGCAGAATACGGCTCCCGTCGGGGCTGAAGGTGTAATCCTCGACCTCGAGCGGATCCGTGCGGCCGGCCGGCGCCAGCTGCTTGGCCGTGACGACGACTTCCCGCGCCGCGGTGGCTGCCGTATACCGCACGATGTCCGCACCCGCGCCCCCCCCCGCCGTCGGCTCGAGCACCGTATACGACTCTCCGGCCCCGAACCACTTGGCGGACCCCAGACGATCGTCGGTCGCGCCGAGCAGTCCGGCGAGCCGTTCAAACGTCAGCGAGGAGTCGGGCTCCTCTCGTCCTCCCTGCGCATACAGGGGCCGCGCGCCGCCGGAGGCGGCGGAGGCGGCGAAGATCAGGACGAGAAGTGTGCGGGCTGTGCGGGTGGCTGGGCTCACGCGGCCCGGAAGCGTCGGAGGCGCAGGCTATTCATCACGACGCTCACCGAGCTCAATGCCATCGCGGCGCTGGCCAGAATCGGGCTCAAGAGGATACCGAAGAAGGGGTAGAGCACCCCTGCGGCGATCGGGATGCCAATGACGTTGTAGACCATCGCCCAAAAAAGGTTCTCGCGAATGATACGCAACGTGCGCCGCGCCAGGGAGATCGCCGCCGCCACCCCACCCAGATCTCCGCGCATGAGCGTCAGATCGCCCGCCTCGATGGCGACATCGGTGCCCGTGCCGAGCGCGATCCCGACATCGGCCTGTGCGATCGCCGGGGCATCGTTCACGCCATCGCCGACCATGGCGACGACCGCCCCCTCCCGCTGCAGACGCGTCACCTCCGCCACCTTCCCCTCCGGGAGCACCCCCGCGATCACCGTTGTGATCCCCGCCTCGCGCGCAATCGCGCGCGCCGTCGGCTCCGCATCTCCCGTGACCATGCGCACGTCGAGACCAAGTGCGCGTAGACGCTGGATCGCGACCGGCGCATCCGCCTTGAGCGGATCGGCCACCGCAAACACGCCGGCGAGCTCGCCATCCACGACGACGTACGCCGCCGTCTTCCCCTCCCCCGCGAACCGATCCAGCACCGGACCAAGCGCCGTCACAACCACGTGGCGCTCCTGCATGAGCGCGGGATTCCCCACCGCGATCCTGCGGCCGTCCACCAGTCCCGTCGCCCCGCACCCCGGCCGCGATCGGAACAAGCTGACTGCACCCAGCGTCAGGGACCGCGCGCGCGCTGCGAGGACGACCGCCGCCGCCACGGGATGCTCCGATGCCGTCTCGATCGAGGCCGCGAGCCGCAGGACCTCGTCGGCCGACCAGCGCGATCCGGGCACGACCTCGAGATCCGTCATTGCCGGCTTCCCCTCCGTCACCGTCCCGGTCTTGTCGAGCACGACGGTCGTCACCGCGGCCGCGCGCTCCAGCGCTTCCCCTCCCTTAATGAGGATCCCGAGCTCGGCTCCTTTTCCGGTCGCCACCATCACTGCCGTCGGGACCGCGAGCCCCATGGCGCAGGGGCATGCGATGATGAGCACCGCAACGGACGCCGCGATCGCACGCGCGATCGGCGCAGACGGGGCCGCGAGAACCCACACGACGAACGTCAGCGCCGCGATCCCCAGAACGGCCGGGACGAAGACGGCGCTCACCCGATCCGCCAAACGCTGGATCGGTGCGCGCGAGCCCTGGGCATCACGCACCAGGCGGACGATGCGCGCGAGCACGCTCGCGCTCCCGAGCGTCGTCGCCGCGTACTGAAACGCCCCCGTGGTGTTGAGCGTGCCGCCGATCACCCGGTCGTCCACGCGGCGCGTCACAGGGAGCGACTCGCCCGTGACCATCGACTCGTCGACCGCACTCCTCCCCGCCGTCACCACGCCGTCGACCGGAAGGCGTTCCCCCGGCCGAACGACGACCGTATCCCCCTGCACGACATCGCCGACCGGGACGTCGACCTCGGACGCCCCCCGCACGACGCGCGCGGTGGGCGGCTGCAACGTCGCGAGCGCCTGCAGCGCGGACGACGCCTGCCGCGTGGCGCGCGCTTCGAGCGCTTTCCCGATGAGCAGGAAGGCGAGGATGATGATCACCGCCTCGTAGTAGACATCCGGGACGACGCCGTGCGCGGTGAAGGCCCCGGGAACCACCGTCGCCACGAGAGAGTACAGGAATGCGGCGCCCGTGCCGATCGCGATCAACGTGTTCATGTTGGTCGTGCCATGGCGCAGGCTCGCGAGCCCCCCGACGTAGAAATCGCGCCCGGCCCACAGCATCACGACCAGCGTCAGACCGAGGAGGCCGTACGACAGTACCGGCGCCGGCACGGCGTAGAGTCCGGGCACGAGCGCGCGGAGGACCGGCGTCAGCGCCGTCATGACCGCCCGCATGAATGGGTCCGTGACCGCGCCCCCACGCGCCGCCATGAGCGGCATCGACAACGCCATCGCGACGACCCCGGCGATGCTGCTCACGATAGCCTTGGCGCGGAGCCCGCGAAACTCGCGCTCGTGGGCATGCTCTCCCACGGGATCGGTGGCGACACCTTCCACTTCTGGCGCGGGAAGCTCGGCGCCATACCCCGTCTCGCGAATGGCCCCGACCAGCCGGTCGGGGGTGGCGACCGCGGGGTCAAAGGTGACCGCCGCGGTTCGCGTCAAGAGATTCACGGAGGCGTCCAGCACCCCCGGTTGCTTCGCCAGCGCGCGCTGCACGCTCGCCTGACATGCGGCGCAGGTCATCCCCGTCACCGGGATCTGGATGCGCTCCGGTGCGGCAGCATGCTGATGGGTCGATGGTGTCATCCGCTGGCCCTCCAGCAGACTAATCGCTCGGGGGCGAGCGGGTTCCAAAGGGAACCGGCCAGCGCGACGGCATGACCTCTTGCTACCGAGGCGTTACACCTCTGCGCTGCCCCCCGTGATGGGCACCGCCTAGACGTTCGGCGCACCCTATTCCAGGAGGTCGAATGAAGACGCACTCTGGCGCGGAGAACCATCGCACGGCGGCCGAACACCACGAGCACGCCGCCCGCCATCACCGGGAAGCGGCGACACACCACGATGCCGGGGATCACGAGAGGGCGGGGCACCACGCCCACGTCGCCCACGGTCATCACATGCACGCATCGCACGCGGCCAACGAGGCCGGCAAGTACTACGCGACCATGCACGCCGAGCCCGTCGAGTACGCGGAGCAGGACTAGGTCGAGCACGCACTCGGTGGGAGGCGGCGCTCGCGTCGCCTCCCGCTCTTACGTCCGGGCCCGCGAGCTGGCGCCGTGTTCCGGGCGGTACAGGATGACGTGGGCCCGCTCGAGCGTAATGAGACCGCCCCCGATCATGCGATCGATGTCCGGCAGAATCGCCTGAATCCGCTCCTCGGTCTCGACGCATTCGACGATGATCGGAAGATCGCTCGAGAGGTAGTCGAAACGATCGGTATGCAGCTTCGCGCTCGCGCCGAACCCCATGATCCCGCGAAAGACCGTTGCGCCTGCGTACTGCCGGCTGCGCAGCAATTCGACGAGCGCCTGATACAGCGGCCGTCCGGTATCAGCGGCCTTGTCGCGCTCGCCGATATGAATGCGCATGAGCGTGCGCTCGCCCTCGAGTCCATGCATGCGACCTCCCTCCTGATTATCCGCCGCGCCGCGCCGCGATCAACTGGTGCGCGGCAGCCATCCCCGCGAAGATCCCGATCACCCCGATCCCGACGCTGAGCGCCACGTACAGAGCGGCGCGGCCATAGCTGCCCTCCTCGAGGAGCAGAGCAGACTCCCAGGTGAACGTCGAGAACGTGGTATACCCGCCGCAAAATCCGGTCGTCAGGAGCGCCCGCATCTCCGCGCTGACCGCCGCCGAGTCGAGCATGTAGCGCAGCAGGAAGCCGAGCAGCAGCGAGCCCGTGATGTTGATGACGAGGGTGCCCAGGGGAAACACCATCCCCGCTCGGCTCTGCACCGACACCCCTACCATGTAGCGCGCGACGCCCCCCGCCGCGCTGCCCACGGCGACCGCAACGAGGAGCGAACCCTTCATCCCGTGCCCGCCACCGCCCTAAGCCGGGTTGGCGGCGATTGCCCGCAGGTGTGCCGTATGGTGGCGGCTGTGCCAGGCGTAGAGCATGATGAGATGGTCGATCGTCATCTGCTCCGCGCGCTCCGGGTGATAGATGGCCCGCTTGAAATCGTCCGGCCCAAGTGCCTCGAGCAGCGCCACCCACCGGCGGTGCAGCGCATCCAGGAACAGGAGCGAGACATCGCCGGGGACGGCCGTCACATCGGCAAGTGTCGCCCATTTCCCCTGATCGTAGGGCTTGATCGTCGGCACATCTTCCGTCAGCGCGAGCTTGATCCGGAAGAGTGCGTTCCCGTGGCTATCGGCCACATGATGCACGATCTGGTCCGCGTTCCATCCCCCGGCGCGATACGATCGCTTCCGCTGCTCGGGCGTGAGCGCCGCGTACGCGGCGCGCAGCCCCGTCGGGAGCTCGGCGATCTGGCGGATATGCTCCCCGCGCTTCGCTGCCGCAGTCGCGGGGTCGAAGCTGAACGCGCCAACGGGGTATTTGAGCGGGTCGATGGTAGTCATGCTACCGGAGATTACACGGAATGCCGCCACATGGCCATACGCGTGCGAGAAGGCAACCGAACCGACCCCTGGTGACACTAGCGCCCTGCTGTGAGCACCAGCGCCCCGATCCCCCACGCCATCGTGAGCAGTGTGACGGGGATCCCCGCTTTCAGGAAATCCCCGAACGTCAGCTCCGCCCCCGCCGCCCGCGCACGCTCCGCCACGATCAGGCTCGCCAACGACCCGAGCAGGGTGAAGTTCCCCGCGAAGGTCGAGCTCATCGCCAGCACCAGCCAGAGAAACCGCGCGTCCGGGAGCGCGGGAACCACGTGCCGCCAGAGCAGCACCGCGGGAACGTTCGAGACGAGGTTCGACAGCACGAGCATGGCACCGCTCACCACGGTCGCATCCCGGAGCGGCGTGCCGTTCAGGGCGTGTACCGCCGCGGCCGTCCCCTGCTGTACGAACGCCACGTCCCGCACCCCTCCAACGATCACGAACAGTCCCGCGAAGAAAACGAGCAACGACCAATCCAGCCGCGCCAGGACCGGCATCGGATTGCGCCCGCCCAGCAGGCTGATCGCGGCCGCCCCAACGAGGGAGACGAGCGCCAGCGGCGCGCCCACTACCCAGCCGAGCAGCATCCCGGAGAACACGACGACGACCGTCGCGGCCAATCGCCGGTCGAGGACGGGCGGCGCCGCGGGCGGCGGCAAGGCGAGCACCCCCGACAGCTCACGGCGGAACAGCCATGCGAGGACGCCGTAGACGATCACCAACCCCCCCAGTGCCGGGAGGGCGAGCGCCGCAAGAAACGCAGCGAACCCGATGTGACTCGCCAGTCCGATGATCATGTTCTGCGGGTTTCCCGTGATCGCCATGGCGCTGCCGACATTCGCCGCGAGCGCGACGCCGAGGAGATACGGAGTCGGCGGGAGCCGGAGCGGACGGATCGTCGCGAGCACCAGCGGCGTCAACACGAGACAGATCGTGTCGTTCATGCACAACGCCGAAGTCAGCCCGGCCGCCCCGATCAGGACCGCGAGCAACCGGTGCGGTGTGTCCGTCACTCGGCCAAGGAGGGTGCCGGCTACCCACTCGAATACTCCCGCGCGCTCGAGATAGCCCGCCACCACCAACACGCCGAACAGGAACACGAGCACGTCGCCATCGATCGCCGCATAGGCCGCACGCGGCGACAGCCGGCCGACGAGCAGCATCGCCGCTGCGCCGGCGGCGGCAATCGCGGCGCGGGAGACCCGCACGCGCAGGAGCATCGGAAACGCCAGCGCGACGTACGCGAGGACGAACACGAGGAGCCGCACGGTGGGGAGCGTCATTGGATTTGCCGGGCCACCGGAGATAAGATGACCGCCACCCGCAACGTCTGGCGGGTCGTACAGGCGGGTCGTACAGGCGGGTCGCGTCTACGACCCCGCGCCGCTTTGGCGCAGCGTGGAGTTCACGCCGTAGATCGGGACGACCTCAGAATCGCGGCGACAGATACAGTGTCGTGAAGACGAAGAGCCAGACGACGTCCACGAAGTGCCAGTAAATCGCCGTCAACCGAACGGCGAGACAGCGATTCGCGGAGAAATGCCCGAGCAGCGCCCGCAGCAGCACCACGGCGATCATGAGGAGCCCGACGATGACATGCGCCCCGTGGAAGCCCGTGATCGTGTAGAACAGCGACCCGTAACTGTGCGTCGCGGGTGAGAACGGCAGGTGCGCCCACTCGACGCTCTGCACGCACGCGAACGCAATCCCCAGCACGAGCGTGAGAGCGAGCCCCGCCCGCAACCGCCCAACCCGTCCCGCTTCGATCCCGCTCGTCGCCCACCACATGGTCAAGCTGCTCGTGAGCAACACGATGGTGTTGATCCCCGTGAGAGTGAGGGGCCGGGGACCGTCCGGGGGCCAGACGGATGCATGCGCGCCAATGAAGAAGTAGCTGAAGAGGAGGACCGCGAAGAGCGCGGCTTCCGTCGCCACGAGACACAGCATCCCCCACCACGCCGGCGGCCGCGGACCGGCAGGCCGGTCGTGTAACGTCCGTGGTACCGCGAGTTGGGGCAGCGCCGTCGCGGTCATGTCGCGAGCTCCGCACGGCTCGGCCAGAGCCACGCCGTGATCGAGATGAAGAGCCACGCCGCCGCGATCCCGATCGCGAGGAGCGACCCCGCAAGCAGCGCATAGCCTGCCGCCAGCACTCCCATCGATGTGAGAAGGGGCCACGCCGTGTCCTCCGGCATGTGCAGCACATCGGCCATCCGCGCATCAACGGAGGTCGTCTCTATGGTCTCTCGCCCCTCTTCCAGCACCGGACCGGCTCGGATCCCCTCCACGATCCCCACCGTCAGTCGCTTCTCCCACAACGGTTCGCGGCTATTGACGATCGGTATGACGGCGAAATTGTAGGCCGGCGGGGGAGACGGAACCGACCACTCGAGCGTCCCGGCATCCCAGGGATTGTCGCCGGCAGGCGGGCCGGACCGTAGGCTCGAGATCGCATCGATCACGAAAATGAGTACCCCAAGCGCGAAGAGCACCGCGCCTATCGTGCTAATGAGGTTGACCGCGTCCCATCCCGTCCCGGCGGGATAGGTATAAATACGCCGCGGCATCCCGAGCAGTCCGCTGATATGCATGGGGAAGAACGCGACGTTGAAGCCAATGAACATCGTCCAGAAGCTCCACGTACCCAGCCGCTCGCTGAGCATGCGTCCGGTGATCTTGGGGAGCCAGTAGTACATCGCGGCGATCACCGGAAAAACGTTGATCCCGAGTAGCACGTAGTGAATGTGCGCGACGATGAAGTACGTGTCCGTGAGCTGCCAATCGAAGGGCGCCGCGGCCGTCATCACCCCCGAGACGCCGCCGATGACGAACAGCACGACAAAGCCCAGCATGAACAGCATCGGCGTGCGCACTACCGGCTTCCCGAGCCACATCGTCGTCACCCACGCGATCACCGTGACCGCGCTCGGCAGCGAGATCAGCATGCTGGCGCCCACGAAGAACGTCATCGCGCCCATCGGAGCGCCGCTCGAGAACATGTGGTGCAGCCAGACCGAAAACCCGACCGCGCCGGTTGCGATCGTGGACCCGACGACGAGGCGATGGCCGGCCAGCGGGCGCCGGCTGAAGGTCGGAATCATCATCGACGCCATCCCCATCGCCGGCAGCACCGTGATATAGACCCACGGGTGCCCGAACATCCAGAACAGGTGCTCCCAGAGCAGCGGGCTGCCGCCCCCCGAGGGATCGAAGAAGTGCATCCCCAGGCGGTGCTCGAAGTACAGGTACACACAGTCCGCGGTGAGGGGAGGGAGCGAGAACAGGATCGCCACCGACACCGTGAGCGTGCTCCAGATCACGATCGGGATTCGCGCGAGCGTCATGCCGGGTGCGCGCAGATGCGCGGCCGTCGCAATGAAGTTGATGGCGCCCGCGGTGGTGGACACCGCGAGCAGAAGGAGTCCGAGCGCGTAGAACTGCATGTTGAGTCCCGCATCGTACATCGGGCCCGAGAGCGGGGCGTACGATACCCACCCCGCATTCGGCTCCTGTCCGACCACGACGCTGGAATACAGGAACAGCCCGGAAAAGAGAAACACCCAATAGCTGAACGCATTCAGCCGAGGGAACGCCATGTCCCGCGATCCCAGCAGCAGGGGCCACAGGAAATTGCTGAAGCCCGACAGCATGGGGGACGCGTACCAGAAGATCATGGTGACGCCGTGCATCGTGAACAGCTTGTTGTACGCATCGGCCGAGAGCACGTGCTGGTTCGGCTGCGCCAGCTGCCACCGCATGAGGAGCGCTTCCAGCCCCCCCACGACGAGAAACAGGAACGCCGTCACCAGATACCGCCGGCCGATGATCTTGTGGTCGACCGTCGTGAGCTGACCCACGAGATCGTGCGGCGTTTCCCAAATGCGCGTCAGTCGCTGTTCGAGGGTCGTGGACACAGGTGCTCCGGTCGGTCAGTTCAACGTCCGCAGGTACGCCACGATCGCCGACGTCATGCGGGGATCCATGTTCATCCGCGGCATCGGCGTGCCCGGCTTCAGCCCCGGCGCATCGGCGATCCATCCTAACAACGCGGCCTGCGTATTGGGCAGCGCACCCGCCGCGATAGTTTGCCGCGTCGCGAGATGCGTGAGATCCGGACCGACGCGTCCGACCGCCTGGGTTCCACGAATCGTGTGACAGAAGGCGCACGTGTTCCCCACGAACGACGCCCGCCCCTCGGCCACGAGTGAATCCGTCGGTGTCGTCGCCGGCTGCCGCTGGCGGTCCAGCCACGACGTGAACGCGTGCGGCGGATCCGCCGTCACCAACAGGTGCATCTGCGCGTGCTGCATGCCGCAGTACTTCGCGCACTGCCCGCCGAACGTCCCCGCCCGGTCCGCCTCGATCCACGAGACGTTCGTCTGCCCGGGGATGAGATCCACCTTCCCCTGCAGCTGCGGGATCCAGAAGCTGTGGACGACATCCGCCGATTGCAGCAGCAGTCGCACGGGCTGCCCCACGGGAATATGGATTTCGTTGGCGGTGATCACCGATTGACTGGGATCGGATGAGACGTAGTGCACTTCCCACCACCATTGATGTCCCACGATCCGGACCGTCAGCGTCGGGGTATGCGACGGGGCGTCCGCCGCACGCATCGTCACGACGGTGCCCGCGAACGCAGCGACGAGAATGAGCAGGCTGATCGTCGCGAGGACGATAATCGGTCCCTTTCCTTCATCGTGCTCCGCTGAGCCCGTCGGAGGCGTTTCCTCGATCGTCTGCCGCCGCCACGCGAGCGGAATGAGCACGACGATCGCCACGATCACGACGACGGCGCCCGCGATGCCGATGAGCCACCACCCGAGCAGCGCGAGCCGCTGCGCCGCCTCACCGGCGGGACTCAGCACGGCGGCGCTACTCCCCTGGTTGCGGAACGGTCACGCGATCCGGCTCCTGCGGCGTGCTGAGCGTCCGAATGTACGTGATCAGCTTCCAGATCTGATCCTTGGGGAGCTTCGCCCCCCACGCAGGCATCCCCGCGGGGCGTCCTTCGGCGATCGTGGAGTACAGCTGCGTGTCGTTATTGCCGTATTTGCGTTGGGTCGAGTCGCGCAGGTTGGGCCCCATGCCTCCGCCGGCACGCCCTCCGTGACAACCGGAGCAGTTATACCAGACGAAGAGCTGCCGCCCTTCGGTGGCCGTGGCCGCATCCCCGGCGTGCGGATTCGTCAACACCCCGAGCACGACCGAGGGATGGATTCCCGGCAAAACACCGGACGCACCCGCTGTGGCCGGCGGCGGGGGCATGTTAGGTCCCGCTCCCTGCGCCGCGGATGTGTCCGACCCGCCGCGGCATGCACTGCCCGCAGCAACAACAAGCGTCAATACGCCACCCGAGAGGGCACGCGTTATCCGCATTGCGTGCCCCCCTTCCCTTCGCCGGCGCCCGGTATCGTGCCGTGGACGAGAGGGACGCCGTACCGGCGCAGGATCCCGGTGATGGCGTCGTGCTCGTGCACGAGCGCGCGGTTGAGCATTGAGCGCAGTGCCGTGTCACCCGGCCGCACGGCCGCGGCAATCGCATACGCGAATGGCGTGTCCCCGTGAGCCGAGTCGACGACCGGAGTCACTTGGAGCGTGGGAGTCGCGCGCTGTCCGAAATACCCCGCCGGCGGCCCCCACGCGATGGCCACGTCGACATCCCCCCGCTCGACTGCATCGATCAACCTGTACCACGGGCTCGTGTCTGCGTCGCTTCCCGCGAAGAGCTCGAAGCCGACCACGTGATCGACGAGCCCGCGGTGCGCGAGCGCGACGTTGGGCGGCAGGCTGTTGTAGTCCTGGCCGATCACCGGCACGCCGATCCGGAGCGGGCGCAGTGCCGGGTCGTCGAAGGAAGCGATCGGATGGCGCGAGCCGGGGCGCGCGACGAAGACGTAGCTCGAGCAATAATACGGATCCGTCGTGAGCACCCGTTCGGCTCCGGCGGCCGTACCCATCACCACGTCGCAGCGCCTCGCGCGCAGGGTGCTCCGCAGAAAGCTCCGCTGCCCCGGCCACCAGGTGTACGCAACCGTTGCATCCATGTCGTGCGCGATCAGCTGTGCGATACGGTTCTCGAATCCGCCCTCGGCCCGATTCGAGAAGGGCAGATTATCCGGGTCGGCGCAGACCCGCAGTGTGTGCCCCGCTGCGCCCCAGCGTGGGAACAGTCCCCCATTCGCTCGCCATGCTACGGCCGCGAGCAGGAGCGACGCAGCCATCCCGATGCCAACGATCCCACGCCGTTCGATACCTCTGGAGCGCTCAGAGGGAGAAGACATAGACCAGGCCGCCAGGCGCGACGTATTGCGGGAGATCCGGCGCCGCACCGGTCGCCCCGAGGGCCGCCGTGGGATCTTCCGGCGAGAGACCGAGCGCGATCGCGCCCATCCACCCACCGATTCCGGCATAGATCGCGACATACTCCTTTCCATCGGGACCCGTGTACGCGATCGCGTTCCCGATGATTCCGGAGCCGGTCTTGAAGCTCCAGAGCACCTGCCCGGTATGCGCGTCGACCGCCTTGAACCAGCCATCCATCGTGCCGTAGAAGACGATGTCCCCCGCCGTCACCAGCGCTCCGCTCCACACCGGGAAGCGCTCGGTGACCCCCCAGACCTTCTTCCCCGCGACCGGGTCCCACGCGATGAATTCGCCGCGCTTGTCCATCCCTCCTGGCCCCGCGAACATGCGGACATCCGCGCCGAGATAGGGGGTGCCCGCGATGTAGTTCGCCGCCATCCCCTCGTAGTCCATGCACACGTTAGTCGTAGGGGTGTAGAACAGCTGCGTGCGCGGCGAGAAACCGGCCGGTTGCTGATCCCGCCCTCCCGTCGACGAGGGGCAGATGTCGCGCGCGGTCGTCCCCTGATGGGTTTCCTTGGCCGGGAGCCGCTTCGGCACCCCTGTCGCAGAGTCGAATCCGCTGGCCCAATTCACGAATTGATACGGCTTGGCGCTGAGCACCTGACCGGTAATACGGTCCATCGTATAGGCGTAGCCGTTTCGGTCGAAATGCACGAGCGCCTTGCGCGGCTGCCCATCTATAGTCAGGTCGACCGGGATGTACTCATTCACCGCGTCGTAGTCCCACTCATCGTGCGGTGTGACCTGGTACGCCCACTTCGCCGCGCCCGTCGCGGGGTCACGTGCGAACAGGGTAGCACCCCAGAGATTGTCCCCTGGACGCATGTCCGGATTCCATACGCCGGGGTTCGCCGTCCCATAGTAGAGGAGGTTGAGCTCCGGATCGTACGTGATCCACCCCCACACCGTGCCCCCACCGAGCTTCCACTGGTCGGCTGGCCACGTCTTCATCCCGAGGTCCGTGCCGCGCATGTGCGCGTAGAACGGCTTGAAGTCGGGTCCTATCAGAACTTCGCTGTCGGGGCCATTGCTGTACCCGCGCCACTTGATCGCGCCCGTCTTGAGATCCAATCCCGCCGCCCACCCGCGCACGCCCAGCTCGGCACCGCTGTTACCGACCAGAACGATCCCGTTGACGACGAGCGGGGCCATCGTCATGGTCGACCCCTCTTCGATCGAGTCGAGCTTGGTGTCCCAGACGACCTTTCCGGTATTCGCGTCGAGCGCGACCGTGTGATTGTCGAGCCGGTTGAAGACGATCTTCCCGTCAGCGTAGGACGCGCCCCGATTCACGACGTCGCAGCATGCCTCACCCTGCGCCGCCTGAGCCGTCGGGGGATGGTAGATCCATTTCGCGGGCGCCGTGGGATGCGCGAGGTCGAGCGCGAAGACCGTATTCGGCCACGGCGTGACGACGTACATCGTGTTGTTCACGACGAGCGGCTGCCCCTCGAACCCGCGCGCCAACCCCGTCGAGAAGGTCCACGCGACCTTCAGGTTCTTGACGTTCGATGCGTTGATCTGATCGAGTGGGCTGTACCGCGTTCCCTGCAGATCGCGTCCCGGCAGGGGCCATTCTCCCGGGGCGGTCGCGGGAGGTGCCTTCGTTACAGAGGAGTTGGTCGCGGTGGTGCCGGCGGGCGCAGGCACCGCCGCATATGCCTTACCGCTATGATCGCTCGAGCATCCCGACGCGACGCATGCCAGCACCAACAGGGCGACGATTCCGCCGGACGCCATGCCGAATCACATTGCATATCTCATGCCGATTCGGCACGTTGCCCGCGCTCACCTAATACGGAGGATTGCTACCCGTAGTCGAGTGCTTCCCTGCGCCGGCGTCGCCGTTGCGACTTCCGTAAGTCGCATCGCGGATGAAGTTCTGCATATCCCGCTCGAGCTCTGTCAGCCGCTGCTGCTGCTCGTCGGTCAGCAGCGCGACCGCATCGGTCCGCGCCCGGCGGCTATTGTCGTGCATCTGTCCCATCGTCGCGGCCAGCGCTTTCCGCGCCTCCAGCACCGAGTCGCGTTGTGCCGGTGTCAGCCCCGCGAAGTTGATGTGGGTGGGCGTGCCCGGTGGACGGATCGAGTCGATCCTGTCCCGCAGATCCTGGTTCTGCCGGTTCAGCTCCCCTTGGATCGCCGCCATCCGGGTCGCCTGATTCTCCGTCAGCTTGAGCTGGGTCGTGTGCGCCAACATGAAGGAGATCGGGTTTTCCGGATCGAGCGCGCGGGCTTCGGCCAGTTTCACCGAGTCGATCGTAGGCGGCTTGGTCGACCCCCCGCCATTGCCCCCCACATTCCCGCCACCTACCTGCGCGCGAACGGCCGGCGCGATGACCACGGTCGAGAGCACGACGGCGATTCTCAGGGCGCTACCCAGGACGATCCGCATCGCGCAGAAACTTATACGGGCGGCATCCCCTCCGCCGCGCCGCGCCGGATCCGCTCGGCGATCCATTCAGGGGTCCGAACCGGGCGCGGTATACGCCGGCGGCCGTTAGACCGGCGGCCGATTACGCCGGCGCCAACCGAAACCTGCGTCCGCGGATCGCGACAACCAGCGTGGGCACGATGTACAGGGTGATCGGCGTGGAGAGGGCGAGTCCGCCGATGACGGCGAGCGCGAGGGGGCGCTGCAGCTCGCTCCCCGCTCCCAATCCCAGCGCGAGGGGCAACAGGCCGAACAGGGTGCACAGCGTCGTCATGAGGATCGGCCGGAGCCGGATGCGTGCCGCTTCCCGGATCGCCGCCTCGAGCGGCTCCCCAAGCGTGCGCATGCGGTGCCGCGCGAAATCGAGCAGGATGATCCCGTTCTTTACGATGAGGCCGACCAGAAGGATGAGCCCCATGAGGGACGACACGTTGAGGGGCGTGCCTGTAAGCCACAAGAGGGCCAGCGCTCCCGCGAACGAGATCGGCGCCGCAAGGACGATCACAAGCGGCTCGAGGAAGGACTGAAACTGGATCAGCATGATCGCCACCACACTGACTGCCGCGAGTCCGAGCACGACGAGCATGGCGCGAAATGCCGCCTGTTGATTCGCATACTGCCCGCCGAGCTCGATGCGCACCCCGGCTGGCGGCGGGTGGTCGGCCAGAACCCGCTTCACATCCACCATGATGGCGCCCAGCGAGCGATCGCTCACGTCTGCGGTCAGGGCGATCATCTGTTGCTGATTCTCGCGCCGGAGCTCGGCGCGCGACTCCGTGATGGTCGCACTCATCAGTGCCGATAGGGGAGTCACACCCCGTGCCCTCGTATTCACGATCGGGAGCGCCCCTAGCTGATTCGGATCGTAGCGCACGGCATCCGGCGCGCGGACGCGCACCGCGATGGCACGATCCTCCCGTCGGATCTCCCCTGCCGGCACCCCAAGCAGGGCACCGCTCACCGCAGCACTCACTTGCGTTGGCTCGAGACCGATTCGGTTCGCCTCCGCCACCCTGACTGCCAGGCGCAGCTCCGGGGCCGGGTCGCTCACTCCGGAATAGAAGTCCTCCAGGCCGTCGATCTTCCCCATCGACGGCGCGAGCGCTGTCGCGTACGCCTCGAGCGTCTCCAGCGAATCACCAAACAGTTTGACCTCGACCGGGCGCGCCGCCCCTGCCAGATCGTTGATCACGTCGGAGAGGATCTGCACGAACTCAATGCGCAGGCGCGGGGCTGCCCGGTTGATCTTCACCCGTGCATCGTCGATCACCTGGAAGCTCGACCGCGACCGCTCGCTTTGCGGCGCCAGCCGCGCGACGATGTCTCCGCGATTCTGCTGCGTCGCGAAGAGCCCGAGCTCGGCACCCAACCGGCGTGATGTCCCCGTGATCTCGGGCTCGGACGCCAGGATCCGCTCCGCGATCCGTACCAGCCGATCGGATTCCGGGAGCGCCGTGCCGCCCGGCGTGTAGTAGTCGAGCACGAACGCCCCTTCATCCATGTCCGGGAGGAATCCCGTGCCGACGAATCGATACGCGACGACTCCGAGGACGACCAACACCGCCGCCACGCCCACCATCCGCTTAGGGTGCGCGAGCGTGCGTCCCAGCGACCGCTCGTACCGCTCGGCCAGCCCTCCCAGTGCATGTCCGACGCGGGCCAGAACGCGCGCGCCGACGCCCGTGGGCGCCCAGCGCCCCGCTTCTTCCGCCCGCTCACGCTCGATGTCCGCCGCTGACAGGAACTGCTCGGACAGGAGTGGGATGATCGTCAGCGCCAGCACGAGCGAGGTCAGAACGGCGATCGTGAGCGTGATCGAGAGCGCCGTGAAGAACTGACCCACGACGCCCTGCAGCAGCCCGAGCGGAAGAAAGACCACGACGGTCGTGAGCGTGGATGTCGTCACGGGCCAGATCAGCTCCTGCACCGCATCCCGGATCGCCTGCGTGCGATCCGGCACGAGGGCGAGGTGCCGCACGATGTTCTCCGTGATCACCACGGCATCGTCGATCACGAGCCCGATCGCGATCGCCATCGCGCCCAGCGTCATCAGGTTGAACGTCTGGCCAACGAGCGACATCACGAACACCGTCAGCGCCAGAGTCAACGGGATCGACGCGGCGCTGATCGCCGTGATGCGGGCGTGCCGCAGGAACAGCAGCAGTACGATCACCGCCAGCGCCGCCCCGATCAGCATCGCATCGCGCACCGACGCCACGGCATCCCGCACGAGCGCGGCCTGGTCGTACACCGGTTTGAGCCGCACCCCCGGGGGCAGCGTTCGCGACACGGTCGCCATGACGCGGGCGACGCTGTCGGCGATCGAGACCGTATTCCCGCCGATCTGCCGCGTGATGTTGAGCAGCGCGGCCGGCCGGCCGTCCCCCGCGATCACGCGCACGTGGTCCTCCGTCCCCAGCGTCACCGTCGCCAGATCGCGGACGTGGCGTCCATTCCCGACGACGATCTCGCCGATGTCCTCCGGGGTGTGCGCCTCCTGATCGCTCACCACCAGATACTGCTTGTAATCCTGTGTGACGCGCCCCACGACATCGACGGTCGTGGCATGCTGGATCGCCGCCGCGAGATCCGCGTACGTCATCCCGGCCGCCGCCAGCCGTGCGGGATCCGCCACCACCTCGATCTCGCGCACGTCGGACCCCTGTACGTCCACACGCCCGACTCCGGGAATACGCGAGAGGACCGGGCGGATCTGATAGCGGGCGATGTCGTACAGCGTCGCGGGGTCGCCCCCCTCGAGATTGTAGGACAGGATCGGGAACACCGACGGCGTCAGCCGCTCGATTTCGATGTCAAGATCGAGCGGCAGCTGGGCGCGCACCTGGTTCACCCGCGCCTGCACCTGCTGCAGCGCCAACTGCATGTCGGTCCGGGGCGCGAAATAGATGCTGATCTCGCTCGCGCCCCGGATCGAGGTCGATGCCACGCGTTGCACCCCGGGGACGATGCTGACGGCTTCCTCGATCGGTCGCGTCATCGCGAAGACCACCTGCCGGGCATCCAGTGCCGTTCCTTCCGCGACGATCATGATCCGTGGAAAGAGCAGCTCGGGATAGATCGCCGAGGGGAGGCGGAAGGCGGCCCATACGCCCGCCGTGCTCAGAAGGGCTACCGCGAGGTAGATGAAGCGCCGCTGCGCCCGCAGCAGGTCGAACAGCTTCATCGGGGGCCTCTCGTTAAGCTCGCCGCAGGCAGCTCCTACGGGGCGAGAACGGCGGCCATCAGGACCCAGCCCGTCCGGTCGGCGCCGCTCGACTGGTCGTAATAGAAGGCGTAGACCTTGTGCGTGACCGGATCGACGGCCACCGACCGCGCGCCGCCACCCGTCTTCACGACGTCGACGACCTTGTAGGAGTCGGGCTTGTCTTCATGCACGATGGTGAGAGTCGAGTCCGTGCGATTGGCGTTGAAGATGAGGCGGGTGCTGGCATCGAAGCCGTTCTCGTCAGCGTGCCCGCTGACGGGGATGCGGGTGACGACCGCGCCATTGTCGGCGTTGACGACGACGAGCTCTTTGTCGCAGCCGAGGAAGAGCCGCCGGCGGGCGCGATCCATGGAGAGCCCCTGGGACGCCTTGCAATTGGCGATTGGGTAGCGCGCCTCGATGGCGAGCGTCGTGGGATCGACCTTGGTGACGATCGACGAGTCCTCGCGATTGATGAACAGCTTCCCGCGACCGTCCGCCACGGCGGATTCGAGCTTGGGGGCGAGCGGCTTTCGGAGAACGACCGTGCCGGCGCGCATGTCGACGACGGTGACGGTGTCATCGAGCATGAA
>PLLD01000312.1 GCA_003141205.1 Gemmatimonadota bacterium | reverse complement strand
CCACGCGGGCGAGCTCACCAAGGGGAAGCTGTGGCTCGGCTCGGCCTTCAAGGCCGTCCCGGGTGAAGAGCAGTACGGGACGTTCACGGCGATCGACCTCAACTCGGGGAAGATCGCGTGGCAGAACAAGATCGATCAGCCGATGATGGGCGGCTCGCTGGCGACGGCGGGTGGGCTCGTCTTCACGGGTGAGGGCAATGGCCGCTTCGACGCCTTCGATGCGAAGACCGGGAAGCTGCTGTGGCACTTCACGGCCGGCGCCGGATGCAATTCGGCCCCGATGTCGTACATGCTGGGTGATACGCAGTATGTGTCCGTGGCGTGTGGCGGAAACGCCCAGCTGGGCTATCCCCTGGGGGATGCCGTGCTGGTATTCTCCGTGCCGCACTCGGCATCCATGGCCGTAAAGAAGTAGGGTCACGGTCTGTAGGAGCGATGGTCGGTCGGATATGCTGCGTCTCCCTCGTCGTGGCAGCGCTGGGCACGAGCGCGGTGCGTGCGGGCGCGCCGGGATTTCCTCCCCTGGCGGGGATGTGGTGGCGGCATCTCGCGCCGGCGGAGAAGCAGCTGTGGTTGGGGGGATTCCTGGCGGGTGCCGCGGTCGATTCGGCCGCGGTCCCGCCGGAGCGCCGCTTTCGGTATGCCGCGACGCTCTATGCCTCCCAGCTCGATGACTACTACTGGTGGAGCGATCGTGTCGACACGCCCGTCGTCGACGCCCTGTCAACCATCAACCAGGAGCTGACCACTCACTAATTCCTTCGTCCAGTGGCTGCACCGGACCGGGGACGGTTCGGACTAACGCACCGAAGGTGCGCGTTACCGAGGGTGCGCGTTCACGATCACACAGGTGTCTGTTTCACATACGCAGGAGTTTCAATTATGAAACGCATTGCAACCGTCGTGGCATTGGCTGCGCTCGCGGGGGTGGGGATGACCAACACCGCCCGGGCACAACTGGTGATGCAGATGGGGAATAACTGGAATCTCGAGCTGTCCGGTAACGTCAACGCCTTCTACGTCGAGCAATGGGGCCCGACGGCGGGTGCGGCGGTCAACGGATCCGCGGTCGCCAACGGCGCGGGCCTGTCGGCCAACATTCGCACCGGTCTGCTTCCGGCCGACATCAACTTTGCGGCGAAGGGGCATGAAGGGAACCTCGACATCGGGGTCTTCTTCGGGTTCTACCCGCAGGTGCAGAACGGCCCGGGCGTCGATGGCGGGGTCGGTAACGGACACGATCAGTTCGGCGCGCAGATCGACATGCGCCAGGTGTTCTTGACGGTCGGCAACGCCAGCTGGGGACAGATCGAAGTCGGTCGTGACCTCGGCCTCTGGCAGCGCCAGAACATCCTGAACGACGCGACGCTCTTCGGCGTCGGCGCCACCGGCGGGAACGTCGGGGCGGGCGGGACGACGTTGGGGCGCATCGGGTTCGGCTACATCTATCCGAACTTCGAGTCGCAGATCACCTATAGCACACCGGCCGGTAAGCCGTTGCACTGGTTGATCGGTGTATTCCAGCCGAGCGAAGTCGGCGCCTCGAGCGCGAACGGGACCGTCGCCGCGGGTGACGCGTATCCATACGTCCCGTATCCCCGGCTCGAGAGTGAGCTGACGTGGACCGGCGGCACGACGCACAAGGTCCTGTTGTGGGTCAACGGCTCATGGGAGCATGCACGGAGCGCTCCGGTCGGAGACTCGACATCGTTGTCCGTCGACGCCGGCGGCCTCGGTGCGGGTGGTAAGTTCGATGTCGGCGCCTTGTCGATCGTGGGTTCCGGCTATTGGGGCCGCGCGGTCGGGACGAAGTTGCAGTTCCTGCCGATCTCAACCGACCTCAACGGCTCGCCGCGGTCGTCGTACGGCTACATCGGCCAGCTCACGTGGAAGGTCGGACCGAAGGTGAGCCTCGTCGGCAGCTACGGCGAGAGCTTCATGGACGGCACCAACTTCGACAAGACGGCCGATGCGGGCTACCCGAACCTGCTGAAGTACAACTCACTCGGGGTCGGTGGCTTCGTGTACCAGTGGACGAAGTCGGTTAAGTACGTGATCGAGTACGGGTATGATGCAGCGGCCAACACGAGCGGCGGGAAGGACATCAGCAACAGCCTCTCCACGGGGTTCATGCTGTTCTTCTAACCGTCGATCGGCCTGTTCCGCTGGGGGTCCGTCCGAGTGACGGGCCCCCTTCGGGGCGGGTGGCGCCAGTATGGCGCCAGTCGACCGGCTTGACATTCGGCGCGCCTGTAACCACCATCAACGGACTTCAAGTCCTGCCTGCGCGTCGCGTGATGGAGGCGGCGTAGATCCGCGTGGTGATTTGAAGCGTAGAACCGTGTGGTGATCTAATGCTCGTGTTGCACGCTCACCGTTAGCCCACCTCACCTCACCACACTCACGACGAGGATCGGCGCGATGGTTGGCAGCGAACGGAGTCCTCCGCAGTGAGGAGCGACCACGCACTTGGGCGTGCGATGCCGCTGGCATCGATCGCTGCGCACCGTGCTGTTCCGCACAACTCTTTCCCCATCACACTAAAGAGGCAGCAGTCATGAATCGTCTCCATCGCCCGATGCGAATCGGTGCGCTTCTCGCGGGCTCGCTCGCAATGGTCGGCGCTTCGGCAGGAGCGCAGGACCTTCAGAGCATGAGCCAGAACGCCAACCAGTGGGTCATGACGGGTCGGACGTACGATCTGCAGCGGTACTCGCCGCTGACACAGATCACGACGGCCAACGTGGCGCACCTCGTCCCCGTCTGGACGCTGTCCACTGGGACGCTGCGCGGCCACGAGGGCAACCCCCTGGTAGTCGGCAACGTCATGTACGTACACAGCTCGTACCCGAACAAGGTCTACGCGCTCGACCTGACCAAGGAAGGCGCGCCGCAGCTGTGGCAGTACACGCCGGAGCAGGACCCGGCCACGATCCCCGTCGCCTGTTGTGACGTCGTGAATCGCGGTCTGGCCTATCACCCGGCCACCGCCGACCATCCGGCCGGCATTCTCTATATCGAGCTCCTTCAGGGCGATCTGCTGGCCCTCGACGCGAAGTCCGGCAAGAAGGTCTACCGGGTTCCGAGCGCCGATTTCAAGAAGGGCTCGACGATGACCAACTGCCCGCTCGTCGTGAAGAACGTCGTTCTCACGGGGATCTCGGGTGGTGAGTTCGGCGTCCGTGGCCGTATCACGGCGTTCGACGCTCTCGACGGTCACGAGCTGTGGCGGACCTACTCCACCGGCCCCGACAAGGACGTCGGGATCACCGACAACACGCTCAAGTCCACCTATCCGTCGGCGCAGGGGAAGGATCTCGGCGTCAGCACGTGGCAGGGTGACGAGTGGATGCGTGGTGGTGGCACGACGTGGGGGTGGTACTCGTACGACCCCGAGCTGAACCTCTTCTACCATGGCTCGGGCAACCCCGGCACCTGGAACCCCGACCAGCGCCCTGGCGACAACAAGTGGTCGATGTCGATCTGGGCCCAGAACCCGGAGACGGGTGAGGTCAAGTGGGTCTACCAGATGACCCCGCACGATGCGTGGGACTACGATGGCGTCAACGAGATGGTTCTCTCGGACCTCACCATCGATGGCAAGGCGGTCAAGGCGCTGGAGCACTTCGACCGGAACGGGTTCGGCTACACGCTGGACCGGACCAACGGCAAGGTGCTCGTCGCCAAGCCCTATGGCCCGACCAACTGGGCGAAGTCGGTTGACCTGACGACCGGTCGTCCGGTCGAGGATCCGACGAAGCGCACCACGGCGAAGGGGAATGTGGAAGGGATTTGCCCCGCCGCCATCGGCTTCAAGGATCAGCAGCCCTCGGCCTACTCGCCAAAGACGCACCTCAACTACGTGCCGACGAACAACATCTGCATGGACTATGAGGGCGTCGAGGTGAAGTACACGGAAGGTCAGCCGTACGTCGGCGCGATCGTCCGCATGTTCCCGGGCCCCGGCGGCAACCGCGGTGCGTTCATCGCGTGGGACCCGACGGTCGGCAAGATCGTGTGGTCGGACAAGGAGAACCTCGCCGCATACGGTGGGGCGCTCGCCACGGCCGGTGATGTCGTGTTCTACGGCACCATGGAAGGCTGGCTCAAGGCGGTCGACTCCAAGACCGGCAAGCTCCTGTGGAAGTTCAAGACCCCGTCAGGCATCATCGGCAACCCGATGACCTACGTCGGTCCTGATGGCAAGCAGTACGTCGCGGTCCTCTCGGGGATCGGCGGCTGGGCAGGGATCGGGGTCGCGGCCGGCATCGGCGCGGAAGACCCGACGGCCGGCCTCGGCGCACTCGGCGCGTTTGGGGATGCCGGGTCGTTCAGCACCCAGGGTGGTGTGCTGACGGTGTTCGCGCTCGACAACAACATGGGCAAGATGTAAGGACCTGCTCGGGCGGCCTTCGGGCCGCCCGAGGCACCGTTCGATCGTTGTGTTGATGGTGTGAGCTTTTTTGTGAGGTTGTAGGCCGGGTGTCGCGGTACTCTCGCGGCACCCGGCTCTGCGTCCAGGGTATGTTCCTTCAGGTTCTGACACGGGTGCTGATATAGAAATGGCGATCCCTCACAAGCTCTTCCGGCGCTCGGTGTGGCTCAGCTGTGCCGCCCTGGGTGTCGTGGCCACGGCGGCGTTCACCGCCGCTCCGAGCCACACACTCCGAGTGTGCGCCGATCCCGACGACCTCCCCTTCTCGGATAGCGCACTGCGGGGATTCGAGAACAAGATCGCGTCGGTCATCGCGCGCGATCTCGGGGACACCGTCGCCTACACCTGGTGGCCCAATCGACGCGGATTCATCGCCCATACCCTGCGCGTCGGCCGGTGCGATGTCGTGATCGAGGCCCCCAAAGGGCTCGACATCGTGCTGACGACCAAGCCGTACTTCCGGTCGACGTATTACTTCGTGACGCGGCACGATCGGCCGGCCAAGCCCACGTCGCTCGACGATCCGCTGCTGCGCAAGATGCACATCGGTGTCAGCATGATGGGGGAGGACTACGCGTTGTCCCCGCCGGGCCAGGCCCTCACCCAACGGGGATTGGGAGCGCACCTGTTCGGGTTCCAGTCGTATTACGACGCCGACCACCACCCCGGGGACATCATCGATGCAGTGTCGACGGGGAAAGTCGAGGCGGCGGTCGCGTGGGGACCGCTGGCGGGATACTACGCCAAGCACTCCTCCGTTCCCCTCGACCTCAGCCCGCTGCCGGACAGCGATACCGTCACAGGGTACCCGATGGCGTATGACGTCGCGCTGGGCGTCCGGATTACCGACCGCGCGCTCCGCGATACGCTGAACAAAGTCATCGATCGCAAGCAGGCCGCGATCGACAGCGTGCTGCACGACTTCGGCATCCCGACGCTCCCGCTGCCGGCCGCTTCTGCGCCCCCCACGTCCCGCTAACTCCATCCGCCTCGCACGGAGCTTGCCCGCTCCCGCTCCCGTGCGCGTGTCCCTCGACCGCCTCCGCTAACACGAGCTGACCTCACCGATGCCTGAGATTCAGTCCGCTACCGCTGCGCCACGCTGGGCCCGCCGCCTCGTCACGAGCGCCTGCATCCTGACCCCGGTCGGCATCATGGCCGCCGCCAACGCATCCTGTCGCCGCGCCACGCCGGTTTCCGCAGCGGGCGCGGGCGCTACGACGTCAACGGCGCCCGCGGGCGCGACGCCCGCCGCAACGCCCGCCGCAACGCCCGCAGCCGCTCCGGCAGCCCGGGCGGCTGCCCCTACCGCGACACCCGCAGATACGACTCCGCCCGCGAAAGCGGCCCCGGCTCCAATCGCGCACGCGCCGGGCGACCCGCTGGCGGTGAACAACGTCACCTACCAAGGCTGGAAGATGTTCGAGGTGTACTGCACCCGGTGTCACGGCGAGGACGCGGTCGGCAGCAGCTTCGCCCCGGCGCTCATCCGTTCCCTTGGTCCTGAGGGGACCATCGACCATAAGGCGTTCTGGCTCACCGTCACGAACGGCCGTCCCGGAAAAGGGATGCCGACGTGGGGGAACGTCCTGTCACCCGAGCAGAAGGAAGACGTCTACAACTACCTGCGCGCGCGAGCCGTTGGAGGGATGGCCGGCGGCCGGCCGCACCTCATCACCGGCGCCAAGAAGGACTCCACGGCATTCCCCCCCGCTCAGGGGAATGACACGACCTTCGTACCGCCCTTCCTGAAGTTATAATGGCCACTGTTTCTGGAATGGGACGGGGGCGTCTGGTGGGCGTCGCGGCGGCGATGCTCGTCGGGGCGCTCGTCGGGGCGCTCGTCGGCTGCACCAAGGATGCGAGCCACGCCCCGCCCCCCTCCAACCCCGATACCGGCGGCCTTGGGCCACCGATCGGCACCCCGGCGTCGACTCCAAGCGCGATGCCCGCGCCCACCGGACACCTGTTCGTGAGCAACGAGGGGAGCAATACGCTCAGCGTGATCGACCTCGCCACGGATTCGGTTACCGCAACGATCCAGATCGGCAACCGGCCACGCGGGATGGCGCTCTCCCCCGACGGCAAGACCGTGTACGTGGCACTCGGGCGCGAGGACGCAGTGGGGGTCGCCGATGTCGCCACCGGAAACGTGACCGGGAAGATCCCCGTGGGCGGGGATCCCGAGCAGGTCGCCGTCGGCGTGAGCGGCAAGACGATCTATGTCTCGAACGAGGATCCGGGCACGGCGACCGCCGTCGATGTCGGCTCGAAGAAGGTCATCTTCTCCGTCCCCGTAGGGAAGGAGCCGGAAGGGGTGCTCGTCACCCCCGACGGCGCGCGCGTGTACGTCACGAACGAGACGTCGAGCAGCGTGTCCGTCCTCGACGCGTTGACGGGCGCGACGCGGGCGACATTTCCCGTCGGCGCACGCCCCCGGTTCGTGGCGTTCTCGCGCGACGGGGTCCGGGCGTTTGTCACATCGGAAGCGGGTGGATCGATCACCGTGGTCGACCTACCGACCAACTCGCCCTTGAAGACGATCCCCGTAGGGGATAGCACGAAGCCGACAGGGGTCGCCGTCTCGCCCGACGGACGCACGGTGTATTTCGCGAATGGCCGCGCGAACCGGGTGTCGGTCTTCAGTGTCGCGGCGATGCTGCTGACCGACAGCATTCCCATCGGCGTGCGCCCCTGGGGTGTCGCGCTCAATTCCGATGGGACGACGCTGTACACGGCCGACGGCAAATCCAACCAGGTGTCCGTCGTCGACGTCGTGCATCACAAGGTGGTGCGCACCATCCCGGTCGGCACGCGCCCCTACGGGGTGTTGATCACGCCATAGACGCCCTACTAGGGCGGGATCCCGCGACCCGCCGTTACGGCGGTGTAACCGGCGACCCGCCGCCCGGGGTAAGCGGGATCCCGGCCAGGGGGTCCGCGTCCCCCTTCATGGCGGGACTACGATTTCCCTGAGGCTGCTGATCCGGTCCCTTCGCCAGATGCAGCGGGGGCGCAGGGCCGTATTCCGACGGGTAATAGAACCGGAACGCCCGCCGGTCGCATTGGATCACGGCGAACGCATCGTGGCGCGCCAGCAGCTTCTCCAGATCCCCTCGGCTCGGTTGGCAGCTGAACGCGTTCAATCCCCCGGCGACGCAGGTGTTGGCGTCGTCGCCGACGCACGTGCTCGGCGTATGCACGTGGAGCTCCGGCATCCCGTCCGCGCACTCGAAGTTTGCCGCGTTCGGCGTCGCGTTCGTTGGCTCGGCATCCTGCACCGCAAAGACGCGGAAGACCGTGTCGTCCTGGATGGGCGGCGTGCGGGAGATGTGATAGACGCCGAACGACCAGTCGGTGATGCAATACGCGCGCTCCGTCTGGCGCGGATCGTCCGTCCAGATCCGCTCCAGAATTGCCCGCGGCTCGTCCATCACGACACCCAGCCGCACGGCCTGCCCCCACGCCGGCAGTGCCCCCAGCGCACCGGCCAGCATCACCAGCGCTCGTGCCGTACGTCCCGCGCTCCTGTTGCTCATACTCCTCCCACGCCCGCCCGGCGCCGACCGCGCCCGCGCTATTCTCACGACACCCCAATGGCCGTACGCGCAACGGGGCTCGGCAGTCGCCCATCGTGGAAAGCCGACCCCACGAGCACTCCGTCACATCCCAGGAGTGCCAGCCGCTCGATATCCTCCACGCCGCGTACCCCACCACCGACGAGAAGCTCCGCGCCGCGGAGCGCCGCGCGCAGCTCCGCCACCAACTCCCAGTCAACGCCCACATGGGCACCCACACGGGCCAGATCGAGCAGCATCACCGCTCCCGCCCCCACCGCTTCGGCATGCGTTGCCAGATCGCAGGGGGACAGCCTGCGCAAATCCGACGCCGCATCGGGCGCGAAGATCGGAAGCCCCACGCGCAGGTCCAAACTAAAGACCGTGCGGCCCGAGCCGACGGTTGCGACGCTTGCGGCGAGGTCGTCCAATGCGGTGAGCGTTTCGAGCCCCAGCACCGCACGCACGAGAGGGTCATTCGGGCGCTCCATCCGCCTAACGCACTCGACCGTACGTACCCCGGCGTCGACGAGAAGCGGGAGCCCCGCATCCCGGATGGACGCGAGGTCGTGGAGCGATCGACCCGCGATAGCATCAAGATCGGCCACATATATTTCCGCCACGCCGGCCTGCGTTCGGTACGCGCGCGCGAGTGCGCCCGCGTCGCCGACGTGCTCCGGGCCAAGGAGCACGGAGCGGAGCGGCCGATAGGCGGAGCGATCCCCGCCACGCGCCGCCACTGCCCGAGACCCCATGAGGTCGATGACGCCGATCGTGCGCACCCGAAAAATATGACGGCCAGCGTCCTTGGATGGGACGTCGGTGGCGTCAACACGAAGGCGGCTCGAGCCGTTGGGTGGTCCATCGTGGCGAGCCGGATCCAACCCTTCGAGATTCAGCGCGAGACTGCGGCGCTGCCCGAGGTCCTGGCGGCTCTCGCCGAGGCCATCGGCGGGCAGCCCACCGACACCCACGCGCTCACGCTGACCGCGGAGCTTTCGCAGGCGTTCCGCACGAAGCGGGAAGGGGTCGATGCCGTGCTCGACGCGATGGAGCGCGCGTTCCCTGGTGTCGCGCTCAGGGTGTATTCAACGGCGGGCGTATTCGTCACGCCGGACGAGGCGCGGCGCGATCCGCTCGCCGTCGCCGCGGCCAACTGGGCCGCAACGGCAGCCCTCGTCGCACGGCAGATGAAGTCCGCCCTCCTCATCGACGTCGGATCGACAACCACCGACATCATTCCGATCGTCAAAGGCGCCGTCGCGGCCAAAGGCCGCACGGATCCGGAACGGCTCCGCTCGGGCGAGCTGCTCTATCTGGGTGCCCTGCGCACTCCCGTCGAAGCGATCGTGCACTCGGTGCCGCTGAGTGGCGGCAACGCGGGGGTCAGCGCCGAGGGATTTGCCACGGCCGGAGACGTCCATCTCTGGCGCGAGACTCTCGACCCGGCGGTGTACACGACGCCGACCCCGGATGGCCGCCCCGCAACGCGGGAGTTCGCGTTCGAGCGGCTCGCCCGCGTCGTATGCGCCGATCGGGACACGATCGATGAGCGCGCGGTGACGCGGATCGCGGAGGCGATCGCGGAGGCGCAGGTGATCCGTACCATGGAGTCGATCGACCGTGTCCTGTTCCGGCATCCGGATCTCAAGATGGCGGTCGTGGCGGGGGTGGGAGCATTCATCGCCAGTGAAGCGGCCGTGCGGGCGGGACTCGCCGTGAAGTCCCTCTCGGATGTCATGGGGCACGCCCTGGATCCCGCTGCCGCACTGGCCGGACCGGCCGCTGCGGTCGCGTTGCTCGGCACGCTCGCATGACGGACCTCGCATGA
>PLLD01000170.1 GCA_003141205.1 Gemmatimonadota bacterium | reverse complement strand
TCATGGACACCTATTCCATGCACGTGCGCCATACGGTGACGGCGGTGGTCACGGGGAAGCCGATCGAGATGGGCGGGTCGCTCGGGCGCCGCGAGGCAACTGGTCGCGGGTGCATGATCGTCACGAAGGAAGCGCTGGATAACCTCGGGATGCCGATACAGGGAACCACCGTCGCCATCCAGGGCTTTGGTAACGTCGGATCGGTCGCCGCGCAGATGCTGCAGCACGAGGGCGGCACGATCACGGCGATCGGAGACCGCTCCGGAGCGATCGTGAATCCGCGCGGGCTCGATATCGATGATGCGATCCGCTACGTCAAGGAGCACCGGACGCTCGAGGGTTACCCCAAAGGCGATGCGATCACGAACGAGGAGTTGTTGACGCTCGATGTCGATGTCCTGCTGCCGGCGGCGCTCGAGAACGTGATTACGAGCAAGAACGCGGCGCGGATCCGCGCGAAGATCATCTGCGAGGGAGCCAACGGGCCGACGACGGCGGGCGCGGATGCGATCCTCGAGGAGAAGGGAGTCTTCGTGATCCCGGACATCCTCGCGAACGCGGGCGGGGTCACGGTGTCGTACTTTGAGTGGGTGCAGGATCGAGGCGGCTACTTCTGGTCCGAGCAATCCGTGAACGACCGGCTGCGCGAGATCATGACACGCAGCTTCCGCGATGTGCTCACCCTGTCGCAGCAGCACAAGGTCAACATGCGCACGGCGGCCTACATGCTCGCGATCAGCCGGGTGGCGACGGTGCACAAGCTCCGCGGGATATACGCCTAGCACGATGCACATCGGCTGTCGCCGCTGACCGCCCGATCGATGCCCGCGGCGACGGTCCAGGTTCGAACGGAGCCGCTGGGCGCGGACCCCCTTGCACAGGCGGTGATTGACGGGCGCACGCCAGGATGGGTTCCTGCCATCCCGGCCGATGCGCCGGCCTGGTCGGCTCACATAGGTCGTGTTCGTGCGGGCGCGAATGCCGGCTGGCTTGCGGCGCTCGCCCCCGCTTTCGCGGCCAGCGGGGCCGCCTCCGATCGACTCCGTCTGGCCGCCGAGCGCGGCGTGGTCGTGACCACCGGCCAACAGTCGGGCCTCTTCGGCGGTCCCGGCCTGGTCTGGGCGAAAGCCCTGACGGCGCTCGCGCTGGCGGACGCGCTCGAGGCGGCGTGCGGCGTCCCGGTCGCGCCCGTCTTCTGGGCCGCCACGGACGACGCGGATTTTGTCGAGGCCGCGACGACCTGGGTCGCGATGCCGGGAGGAGCGGTCCCGCTGTCGATCGCCCCCACCGCGCCGGAGGGGACCGCGATGGCGGCCACCCCTCTCGGCAAGGTCGGGCCGGCATTGGCCGGCCTCGAAGCCGCGGCGGGGTCCGCCGCGTTCGGTGAGCCCCTGATCGCGGTTCGTGAGGCGTACGCGCCCCCCACCGGCACGCCGACGGTCGGGGAGAGCTACGTGACGCTGCTGCGCCGGCTGCTCGAGCCCCTGGGGGTCGCCGTTCTCGACGCGGCGCACCCGGCGGTGCGCGCTCAGGCGTTCCCTCTGCTCCGCCAGGCCCTCGTCCGGGCGGAGGCGATCGATGCCGCGCTCGCAACGCGGGACACGGAGATTCGCGCGGCGGCGTATGCGCCGCAGGTCACGCGCGTCCCCGGTCTGTCCCTCGTGTTCCGCTACGCGGGCGGCGTCCGGACCAAGATCGCGCTGGCCGCGGCCGCGCTGGCGGCGGATGCCGCGTCGCCCGGCGATCTGACGGCGTCGGTCCTCCTTCGGCCGATCGTCGAGCGGGCCATTCTGCCCACGGTCGCCTACGCGGCGGGTCCGAGCGAGCTCGCGTATTTCGCACAGAGCACGGCCGTCGCCGCCGCCCTGGGGCAACCCCCACCGACGGCGGTGCCGCGCTGGTCCGGCACGATCATCGAGCCGCAGATCGCCGAAACGCTCGCGCGGTACGGCCTCTCGATCGATGACTTCCGCGAGCCGCACGCCGTCGAGGGGCGGCTTCTCAACGAGAACCTTCCGACGCCGGTCCGCCGGGCGCTCGATGCGATCGGCGCCTCGGTGGATGCCGGGATCCGGGCGGTGCTCGACGCGGACACCGCGCGGCTGGCGCCGAGCGCGGTCGCCGAGGGGGCGCGACGCGCCATCCACCACCGGCTCGCGCTGCTCGAGCGGCGGTACGTCGCGGGAGTCCGGGACGCACACCGCGCCATGTTGTTCGACCTGGCGACCCTGCGCGGCGCGCTCTTTCCCGACGGCGAGCGGCAGGAGCGGCGGCTCAACCTGCTGCCCACGCTCGCACGACACGGGTCCGCCGTCTTTGCCGCGATGCGGGAGCGCGCGGACGCACATTCGGCGGCCCTCCTCGGCGACGCGGCGGCNNCGGCGGCACGATGACCGCCGCCGCTCCGCCCGAGTCGGCGGCGGAGGGGGAGCGGGGCCCACGGGGCCGGCGGCGTCCCGCGGTTGCCGTCGCGACGGGGATCCTCCTGAGCCGGCTCGCCGGATTGGTACGCGAGCGCGTCTTCGCGCACTACTTCGGCGCGGCCGGCGCCGCCGACGCCTTCAGCGCGGCGTTCCGCATCCCCAACCTCCTGCAGAATCTGTTCGGGGAAGGGGCCCTGTCGGCCTCCTTCATCCCCGTGTACGCGCGTCTGCTCGCGCGCGGCGAGCGGGCGGATGCCGGGCGCGTCGCGGGCGCGGTCCTCGCGCTCCTCTCGCTCGCCGTCTCCCTGCTGGTCCTGGTCGGGGTCCTCGCCACCCCCCTCGTCATCGATCTCATCGCCCCCGGATTCACCGGCGAGCGGCGGGCGCTGACGATCGTGCTCGTCCGCGTGTTCTTTCCGAGCACGGGGCTGCTCGTTCTGTCGGCGTGGTGCCTCGGTGTTCTGAACAGCCACGGCCGGTTCCTGCTGTCGTACGCGGCGCCCGTCGTGTGGAACGCGGTGATCATCGCGACGCTCCTCTACTACGGAGGCGCGGGGCACCAGCGGCCGGACCAGCTGGCGCTCACGGTCGCCTGGGGCTCGGTGCTGGCCAGCGCCCTGCAATTCGCGGTGCAGCTGCCGGTGGTGCTCTCGCTCGCGCGCGACCTCCGCGTGCGGCTGGATATCCGATCGGCCGAGGTGCGCGCCGTCGTGCGCAACTTCGGCCCGGTGTTCGTGGGCCGGGGCGTCGTCCAGCTCAGCGCGTACGTCGATCAGATCCTGTCGACTCTGCTGCCACTGGGCTCCGTCGCTCTGATTCGGTACGCACAGAACCTGTCGGTCCTGCCCATCAGCCTGTTCGGAATGTCGGTCTCGTTGGCCGAGCTGCCCGCCATGTCGGGGCTCCATGGCAGCGAGGCCGAGGTCTCCGCCATGCTGCGCGCGCGTCTCGACGCCGGACTCGGGCGCATCGCGTTCTTCGTGGTTCCGTCGGCGATGGCGTTCCTCGCTCTGGGCGACGTGGTCGCGGGGTTGATCTATCGCACCGGCCGCTTCACGGCCGGCGACACGCGTTGGGTCTGGGCCATCCTCGCGGGGTCGGCGGTCGGTTTGCTCGCCTCGACCCTTGGGCGGCTGTATTCGTCAGCGTATTACGCGCTGCGCGATACGCGGACACCCCTCCGATACGCGGTCATCCGTGTGACGCTGACCGTCGTCCTGGGGTACGCGTGTGCGTTGCCGCTGCCGCGCGCCATCGGGATCGATCCCAAGTGGGGCATGGCCGGGCTCACGGCCTCGGCCGGCGTGGCCGGGTGGGTCGAATTCGCGTTGCTCCGGCGCACGTTGGGCGCTCGGATCGGCCCCACGGGGATTCGGTTGAGTCGCGTGGCAAGCCTGTGGGTCGCCAGCGCTCTCGCCGCCGCGACGGGATGGCTCGTGCGCGGAGTAATCCCGCCGGGGCATCCGGTCCTGCTCGGCGCGGCGGTCTTGCCCGCGTATGGGATCGTGTACCTCGCCGCGACGGCGGCGCTCGGCATCCCCCCGGCCCGTGAGCTTGTCCGCGCGGCTGCACGTCGAATGCGTTAGGCGAGATCGCATGCTATAATTCAATGTCCCACCTATAGTTACATTCTATCGCCGTGCTCCCAGCATTCACTGCCGTAACCGCCAAGATTCCGCACCTGCCGGAGAGCCCCGGCGTGTATCTCTGGAAGGATTCCGGGGGGCGGGTGCTGTACGTGGGGAAGGCGAAGCGGCTGCGCTCGCGCGTGCGGAGCTACATCGCGGCCGACGCCCAGATGTCCGTCAAGACGCAGCACATGCTGCGGCAGGTCGCGGACCTCGAAACGATTCTCGTGCCGAGCGAGGCGCATGCGCTCATCCTCGAGGCGAGCCTCATCAAGGAGCACCGCCCGCGGTACAACATCGCCCTGCGCGACGACAAATCGTACCCGTACATCAAGGTCACGCTGCAGGAACCCTTCCCGCGGGTGTTCGTGACGCGACAGCTCGTGGACGATGGCGGGCGTTACTTCGGCCCGTACACCGACGTCGCGCGCATGCGGCGCGCCCTCAACGTCGTGAAGCAATTGTTCACGGTCCGCTCCTGCCGGTACGACCTTCTGCGCGAGGCCCCGGCTCGCCCCTGTCTCGACTACTACATCAAGCGCTGCCAGGCGCCGTGCGTCGGCTACATCGGGAAAGCTGACTATCGCGCGATGATCGCAGAGGTCGTCGCGTTCCTGGACGGACGCACCGCGGACGTGGTGGCGCGCGTGCGGCATCGGATGGCCGTGGCGGCGGAGCAGCTGGATTTCGAGCGCGCGGCCGAGCTGCGCGATGTGCTCGACCGGCTGACCCGTCTCGAGGAGCCCACGGTGGTTCTCGAGGTGGAGGGGGGCGATCGTGACGTCGTCGGCTACGCGCGCGACGGAGACGACGCGGCGATCGTGATTTTACGCGTGCGCGGGGGACGCCTGCTCGCACGCGACCACCGCATGCTCGGCAATCTGGAGGGGGAGCCGGACACGGCCGCCCTCTCCGCCTATCTGGCGCGGACGTACGCCGGCGCCGAGGGATCGGAGGGCGGCCGGGCGGCGGAGCTCCTCGTGCCGTTCGACTTCGAGGACTGTGAGGCGCTGCAGGGGGCATTGCCGGGGACGGTGGTGCGCGTGCCGCAGCGCGGGCCTCGGCGCGCACTGGTGGATCTGGCGGAGCAGAATGCGCGGCACGTCCTCGAGGAGTTCAAGCTCGCGACATCGGAGGCGGATGAGCGCGCAGGCGATCCCGTCTACGAACTGCAGCGAGAGCTCGGGCTCCAGCGCATCCCGCGGTCGCTGGTGTGCATCGATGTCTCGCATGCGCAGGGGACCGATACCGTCGCGTCCCTGGTCTGGTTCGAGAACGGGCGCCCTCGGCGGGCCGAGTACCGGAAGTTCAAAGTGAGGAGGGAGGGGCACGCCGGAGAGGAGAGGGGAGAGAGGGAAGCGGAGACGCGCGACGCGGGCGGGGGACCAAATATCGACGCGCCTGCGATCGACGACTTCGCCTCGATCGGGGAGGTCGTCACGCGGTATTTCCGCCGACGGCTGGACGAGGAGAAGCCGCTGCCCGATCTCATCGTCATCGACGGAGGAAAGGGGCAGCTGAATGCCGCGCACGCGGCGCTCGTGGCGCTGGGGATCGGCGACATCCCCCTCATCAGTCTCGCGAAGCGTGAGGAGCAGGTGTTCACGGTCGGACGAAGCGAGCCCCTGCGGCTGGCGCGCCGCGCGCCGGGGCTCCGTCTGCTCCAGCGTGCGCGCGACGAGGCGCACCGGTTTGCCGTGACGTTTCAGCGCCATCGGCGATCGGTGCGCACGGTGACATCGGAGCTCCTGCGCGTACCGGGGATCGGGCCTGCCAAGCGGCGCCAGCTCCTCCGCGCATTCGGGAGCGTGCAGGGTGTGCGAGACGCGGGCGCCGCCCGGATCGCGGAGTTGCCCGGGTTCACGACGCGCAGCGCGGAACGGGTCCTCGCCGCGCTGGCTGTGGCGGCCGGGGGCGCGACGTGACGCGCCCGGTGCGTCGGAAGGTATATTGTGCTTCGAACATTTCGGATCGGAGAGACGACATGAGCAGGTACCGCCCAGCGGCATCCCGTGCCGCGTGGATGGCGTTCGCCACCCTGGTCGTCGCCGGGGGAAGCGCGCGCCCGGCACACGCACAGGGCAAGAACAAGAAGGGAGAGGATCAGACGACCTGTCAGGTCGACGATCGGGGCGCGGTCGAGCTCACCAGCGCGCAACTCTTCCTGCAGAAGGCGACCGACCCCAAGACCGATACGACCGACCGGACCAAGGCCCTCAAACAGGCGATTGGAGCGCTGACGCCGAACGAGGGACGCATCAAGAACGAGGTCGGGCAGGCGTACATGCTCGGCGAGGCACTGGCTCTCTGGGCGGCCCAGCCGGGAGCGCCGCTATCGGGTCCGCGGCGCACTTTCGGCTTCCGGGAGAAGCCGGACGAGCCGATCGACGTGCTCGCGTTCACAGACTCGCTCTTCACGCGCGTCCAGAAGGACAAGCCTGACTGCGCGACTTATCTGGGGCAGCTCCGCCAGCAGCCCTACGTCCCGCTCGTCAATGCGGCTATTCAGGCTCTCAACGCCGGCAAGATCGATTCGGCGGAAGCCCTGGCGAAGCAGTCGCTCGAGATTTACCGCAAGAGCCCCTACGCCTACAACGTGCTCGCGGGAGTCGCGGTCCGCCGAAACGACTACACCGCCGCCGCGAAGAATTACCAAACGGTCCTGGATCTGTCCGCGACGGACACATCGCTCGCCCGATTGAAATCAGCGGCATTCTACAACCTCGCCGTCGTGACGCAATCCGAGGCCGAAGCGGCCAAGGGTTCCGACAAGAAGGCGTTACAGGACTCATCGCTGGTTCTCTGGCGGGCGTACGCGGCAGCCAATCCGGCGGACGCGAACGGCAAGGCGGGGCTCGCCCACGCGCTGCAGGTAGGCGGGGACACGTTGTCGGCAGCCGCGCTGACAAGCGACATGGCCGCCAATCCAACGAAGTACACCGATGTGCAGGTCTTCCAGGCCGCCATCTCCGCGGCGCACGACAACCGGCAGGCCGAGGCGCTTCGCCTGTTCAAGGCCGGGCTCACGATCAACCCGTACTTTCGGGATGCGCTCGCCTACGTCGGGGGAGCATACGGGACTGCGGGGCAGGCCGACTCGCTCTTTCCGGTCGCGCGGCGGCTCCTCGAGGTCGACCCGAGCAATCCCGACACGTATCAGCTGATCGCGTATGCGTTCCAGATGCGTCTGCACGCCGACAAGGATCCCACGGCCAAGAAGGCGGATCAGGACACGCTGCTCTACTACTTCACGAAGTTCAAGAACGCGCCCGTCAAGGTCACCGTGACGAAGTTCAGCCACGATGGGGACAAGCTCACTCTCGGCGGGACCGTCCAGAACCTGACGGACACGCCGAAGACCTGGCCGATCAAGTTCGAGTTCCTCGACAAGACGGGCAAAGTGATCGCAACGCAGGATGTGCCACCGCTGACGGTCGATCCCAAGGGATCGAAGGACTTCACCGTCACCGTGCAGCAGGCCGGTATCGCCGCGTTCAAGTACGAGCCGCTGCAGTAGCGATCGCACTCGAGGTCACGGCAACCGATGGTCCGCGTCGCGGACATCCTGGCAGGGAGCATCGCGCACGAGATCGGCATCGTGCGCGGCACGGAGCTCGTGTCCGTGAACGGGCGGGCCGTTGCGGATTTCCTCGATTGGGAATTCCTGGCCGCGGAGGACAGCCTGTCGGTGGAGGCACGTCTGCCGACCGGCGAGCCCATCGTATACGAGATCGAGCGTCCCGAAGGAATGCCGCTCGGGATCGAGCTCGAGCCCCCGCGCATTCGGCGGTGCGCGAATCGCTGCGAGTTCTGCTTCATCGAGGGGCTGCCCCCGGGGCTGCGCCCATCGCTGTACGTCCGCGATGATGACTACCGCCTGTCGTTCGCGTACGGAAACTTCGCGACTCTTTCGAATCTGAAGGAGCGCGACTACGAGCGGATTCTGGAATACCGTCTCTCCCCGCTCTACGTCTCCGTGCACGCGACGCCGCCCGAGGCACGCGCGATCCTGCTGAACAATCCGAAGGTCCCGGACATCGTCCCGCAGCTGCGGCGTCTCGCCAACGGCGGAATCCAGTTCCACGCGCAGATGGTGATCGTCCCGGAGGTCAACGACGCGACCGTACTGGAACGGTCCCTCGCCGATCTCTGGTCGCTCGGCGATGCGGTCCTGTCCGTGGCCGTCGTGCCGGTGGGGCTCACGCAATTCTCGCATCTCTATACGGGGCAGCCGATGGATCGCGCTGCCGCACGCGGCATCCTGGTACAGGCGGCGGGGTGGGCGGCGCGTGCGCGCCGCGAACGCGGAACGCCGTGGGTGTTCGGGTCTGACGAGCTGTACATCCGCGCCGAGGTGCCCTTGCCGGACGCCGCGCACTACGCCGACTTCCCGCAGGTCGAGAACGGCGTCGGCGCGGTGGCGATGCTGCGGGAGCGCGTTTCCGCGGGACTGACCGATGTACCGCGCCTCGAGGGCCTCCGGATCGGCGTCGTCACCGGCACCGCGATGGCACCCCTGCTGCCGCCGCTTCTGGCCCAGCTCAGCGCGGCCACGGGTGCGGCGTTCGAGCTCGTCGTGCGCACGAACTCGCTGTTCGGGCCGGCCATCTCGACGGCGGGACTGCTCGTCGGAGCCGACCTGCGCGCCGCGCTGGCGGACCGCCCGGACCTCGACCTGGCGCTGATCCCGGCGGAGACGATCAACGACGCCGGCATGTTCCTCGACGACCTGCCTTTCGAGGAGCTGCGCGCGGCCGTGCCCATGCGGGTCGTGCCGTCCTACGATTTCGTCGACGTGTTGCGGGCGGAGCGGCGGATCCCGCGTGTCGCGCGTGCCGCGCGTGCCGCGCGTGCCGCGCGTG
>PLLD01000197.1 GCA_003141205.1 Gemmatimonadota bacterium | reverse complement strand
TCCTCGCCGTCGCCGCCGCCGTCGCGGAGGGCCACTTCGGTACGGCCGGATAGTCGAAGGCGCATGCGATAATAGATTGGGTGCGAGAGGTCGGGAGTGGTCGGAAGACGGATGGCAACGGTTGCGCGCATCCAGAAGGATATGCGGCTGTCGGCGGCACCGCCGACAGCGTGGGACATTTTGATACCTGTCGCGTAGAGGCCCATCGCAAATGGAAAAAAGTGGCCCATCCCATTGACTGATATAGACTTAATAAAAACCATTGCCTACTGACTGACCGGTCAGTAAGTTCCTTGGCTATGGGGATTAGCTCGGTTCCCGAACCGCGGTGGCGCCGGCTCCCGGAAGAACGGCCGAGCCAGATCCTTGCCGCCGCGATCGAGGTGTTCGGCGAGCACGGTCTCTCCGCCGCGCGGATCGATGACATCGCCCGCCGGGCCGGCGTCTCGAAGGGCACGATCTATCTCTACTTCCCCAATAAGGAAGAGCTCTTCAAGGAGATGATCCGCCAGACGATCGTCGCGTGGCTCGAAGCCACGGAGCAGGACCTGGGCGCCGAGACGGGCACGGCAACCGAGCGACTCACGACGTACATGCAGGGATGGTGGGCCGCGCTGCGCTCGCCCGACTACCTCACGATCTATCGACTGGTCCTGGCGGAGCTGCACCATTTCCCCGAGCTGGCCGAGTTCTATTCGCACGCGGTCGTCCTGCGCGCTCTGACGCTGATCTCGGGACTCATTCGGCGCGGCGTCGAGGCCGGCGAGTTTCGCCGCGTCGACCCGCTCGTGACGGCCCGTATTCTCGGCTCGATGTTTGCCGCGCACGCATTGTGGAGCGCCATGCGGCATTGCTCCCTCCCCAGCGTGCTGCGGTTCTCGGACGAGGAAACGCTGGGACACATCATGGACTTCTTCTTCAATGCACTGCGTCTCGACCCGCCCCCCGCGGCGTAACCCCGCCACATGATCGTCCTTCGCTTCGCCGCCATGCTCGCGTGCGCCGCGCTCGTCGCCCGGCCCACGTTCACGTCCGCACAGGACATGACGGCGCGGGATTCGGCGACGCGAGACACGACCGGTGCGCGCACGCTCTCGCTCGGAGATGCAGCCCGCCTCGCGGCCGCCCAGAGCGCGAGCGCCCAGGGCGCCCGGGCACGCACCGGGCAGGCCGCAGCCCGGGTTCGGGAGCAGGAGGCGGCGTTTCTTCCGAGCGCCGGTGTCGCCGCGCAGGTCCGCGAATTCACGAGCAATTCCGCGACGGCGCTCCGCTTCCCGCCTTCCCCCGACGCCGCATCCTTCAACGAGCTCCTCCCCCCGCAGGGGATCCTCTTCCCGCCGATCAAGGACTACGAGCTGCAGGGGCGGATCCAGGACACGCTCTTCAGCTTCGCCGCCATTCGGCGCTACCGTACGGCCCGCACCAGCCTCGGAGCCGCGGAAGCCGAGGCCGATGATGCGGGGGAAGCGGCCGCGGGCACCGCCGCCACGACCTACCTCGTCGTCGAGCGCGCCATCGCGCACCTCGCGGCGCGCCTCGCCGACTCCGCGCTCGCGGCGAACCTGCTCGACATCGCCCAGCGCCAGCTCACGGCCGGCGTCGGCATCCAGCTCGACGTCACCCGCGCGCAGGCACAGGTGTCCTCGACGCGCGCCCAGCTGATCGGGGCCCGCAACGAGGTGAACCGCGACCAGCTCCAGCTGCTGCGCGCCCTCGGCCTCCCGCTCGACACGCGCCTCACGCTCACCGACTCGCTCGCGCGGCTGCCCGTCGATACGACCCTTCCACCCGAGTCCGAGGCGATCGATCGCGCGCTGCGCGCACGCCCCGACCTGCGGGCCGTCGACCTGCAGCTCCAGGCCGCGCGCGAAGGGGTCTCCGCCGCACGCGCCGCCTACCTGCCGACGGTCAGCGCCTTCGCCCAGGACGGATCCAGCGCCGGCACGCTCGGCCACATCCTCCCCACGTACGCGTGGGGGATCGGCGTGGTCGTCCCGGTCTTCGATGGCTTCAACATCATCGGCCACGTGCAGGAGCAGCGCGCGGTCGCGCGCGAGCTCGAAGTCCGGCGGCGCGATGCGCGGCAACAGGCAGCGATCGAGGTGCGCACGGCGTATCTGGACCTGGCGTCCACACGCGACCAGCTCGATGCCACGCACGAGCAGCTGCAGCTCATTCAGCAACAGCTCGACCAGGCGGAAGAGCGCTTTCGTGCGGGTGTCGCCGGCAATGCCGACGTCATCATCGCGTCGCTCGCGCTCAATAGCGCCCGCACGCAGGACATCGACGCGCTCGCGAGCTATCAGACCGCGCGCGTGACCCTCGCCCGCGCGACCGCCACCGTGACATCGCTTCCGTAACCGCACCGCACCCCGCCTCCCCCGACTACGACCATGGCCACTACGATCAAGGTGAACCTGCCGCCCGACGCTGACGCCGAGAGACCGGCGCCCCCTTCGTCCGCGCCATCGGCGCAGAGTGGCGACACCGCGGACCGGACCGGAGGGTCGGGCGCGCCCCGGCGCAACTTCGTGATCCCCATCGTCGCCGTGGTCGTGCTGATCGGAGCGATCTGGGCGGTCCGTGCCTGGCATTACTCCCGCCGCCACCAGTCGACCGACGACGCACAGGTCGACGGGCACATCATCCCCGTGCTGGCCAAGGTCGGCGGATACGTGACGTCGGTACGCGGCGAGGATAACGTCCCGGTGAAGGAAGGGGACACCATCGTCACGATCGACAATCGCGACTACACCGTGAAGCTCGCGCAGTCGACGGCGAACCTCGCGGCGGCGCAGGCGGCCGTCGGGGGCACGAGCGGCGGCGGCCCCGGTGGGGGGGGCGGCGGACAGGTCGGTCAGGCGATAGCCCAGGTGCGCACGGCGGAGGGAGAGAGCGCCGCCAACGACGCGCAGATCATCGCTGCGCAGGCGAACTACGACAAGGCGACCGCGGATCTCGCGCGCTACCAGCAGTTGGTCGACCGCCAGATCATCTCGAAGCAGCAACTGGATGCCGCGCAGGCGACCGCCGATGCGGCCAAGGCGCAGCTCGTCGCGGCGCAGAAACAGGCCGCGGCCTCGGGCGCCGGCGTCAGCGGCGCGCGCGCCGGAGTGCGCCTCGCCGAAGCGCGGCTCGCGGCCGCACAGGCGGAGCGCGACAACGCCGCGCTGCAGCTCTCCTATACCGCGGTGACGGCGCCCGCCACGGGAGTGATCTCCCGCAAGCAGGTCGAGGTCGGGCAGCTGGTGCAGCCCGGGCAGACCCTGTTCAACATCGTCGCGGACACGGGGGTGTACATCACGGCGAACTACAAGGAGACGCAGCTCAACGACATTCGCGTCGGTCAGGCCGTCGACTTCACCGTCGATGCCTACCCCGGCTGTACCGCCCACGGGCAGCTCGAGAGCCTGAGCGCCGCGACCGGGGCGAAGTTCGCGCTCCTCCCTCCGGACAATGCGACCGGAAACTTCACGAAGGTGGTGCAGCGTGTGCCGGTGCGCATTCGCATCACGCAGGGATGCGGCCCGGACCGCCCGCTTCGGCCCGGGATGTCGGTCAATTCCCACATCGTCACGAAATCGTAGCCGGGCACCGCGCGCCTCAACGTTTCCGCACGGCGAAACGTTAGATTTGTAGACCCATGCCGCCCGTTCTCGCTCTTCTCCGTTCGGACGCGGCCGACGCGCAGACGCCGGCACGCCAACATGAGCGCACGCTCGTATTGGCGGCGCAGCAGGGGGATCAGCGCGCCTTCGGGCACCTGGTCCACGCGCACCAGCGGCGCGCCTATGCCATCGCGCGCGCGATCGTGGGAACGCACGAGGACGCCGAGGATGCGGTGCAGGATGCGTTCCTGCACGCGTACCGCGCGCTGGATCGCTTTCTCCTCGATCAGCCCTTCGGCGCATGGCTGCATCGGATCGTGGCCAATGCCGCGCTGGACGTGCGGCGTCGCGGGAAAGTCCGCGACACCGACCCGCTCCCCGAAGGGGCTGCCGCGCGCTTTCGCGATCCGGCGGAAGCCGCCGACCTGCGCGGACGGCTCCGCCGCGGCCTCGCGACGCTCACGGAGCGGCAGCGCGCGGTGATCGTGCTCCACGACGTGCAGGGCTTTCGGCACGGCGAGATCGGCGACTTCCTCGGCATCCCCGAGGGCACCTCACGCTCCGACCTGCACCATGCGCGGGCAGCGATGCGCGCGTCGCTCGCTCCCGCGCCCACGGGGAGGACCGCGCTATGAGCGCGCAGCCTCCGAGCGGGCCGGCGCGACGCGTCCGGCGCGGGATGAAAATGGAAGGGATGCTCTCCGGGCGTGTCACCCGGATCCTGCGCGGCGAGTATGGCGGTCCGATCGATCCCGGGTACTGGGACGGATTGGAGCGGCGGATCGTCGCCTTCGTGGAGACGGCGGCGCGCCCTGTGCGGCTCGTCGAGCCGTCGCACCTCGCGATCGCGGGAGCTGCGCTCGAGTCGGATCCGGGTGCGCCGTGGGCGCAGGCGTTTCGCGCGTGGTCGCGCGCCGGGGCGATCGCGGCGGGGCTGGCGGTGTTGTTCGCCGGCGCGGCGCTGTGGCGGACGCGCGAGATGAACGCGCGGACCGCGGCGTATGCGACGGTGTTCGCGGCCCCCGCGTCGCTGGTGGAATTGCCCGATGGCGCTTCGTATTAACGCGAGTCGCCAAACGGCCCTCGGATTCCTGCTCGGCGCGCTCCTCGTCGGCGGCGTCGTGGGGTTCACCGCGGACCGGCTCGTCGGCGATCACATGTGCCGGCTCGGAGGGGACCCGCGCGCCATGCGACAGCGGTTCGACGACGACCTGCACCTGAGCGCGGCCCAGCGCCCCATCGTGGACTCGATCCTCGGCGCCAAGCGCCGCACGATCGACGCGCTCATGCAAACGACGCGCCCCCGGCTGGACTCGGAGGATGCTGCGACCGCGGCCGCGATCAAGACCGTCCTGACGGCGGATCAGCAGCCGACGTTCGACGACATGTATCGGAAATTCCAGGACGCGAAGCGGCTGCGCCGCCAGGGGTGGTAGGCGGCCGGGCTTTCCCCGGGCTAGAGCAGGTGGCGCGCGACCTCGAGGCCGACGACGTAGCCGATCGCGGCCACGCCGAAGCCCACGACGAACATGTCCAGCCCCGAGCGGAAGACGCCGCGCCCTGTGAAGACCGAGCGCGCTCCGCCGACGGCGAAATGCGACGCCATGGATAGTGTGAAGGACAGCGTGATGGCGAGCGACCCGTGCCAGAGAAGAAAGGGAAAGACCGGGATCACCGCGCCGAGCGCGGTCGAGACGCCGGTCACCCACCCCTCCCGCAGGGGTGACATCGCCCGGTCACCGATCTTGAGCTCTTCGCGCACCTGCTCCGCCAGCATGCGCTGCGGGTCCGCCATCACCTGCGTCGCGAGCTGCTCCGCGACGTCAGGCAGCATCCCCTTAGCCTGGTAGATGAGCGCCAGCTCGTCGCGCTCGACCTCCGGCATGAGCGCGATCTCGTCCCGCTCCATCGCGATCTCGTGCGCGTAGACCTCCTGCTCGCTTTTCGCGGCGAGGTATCCGCTCGCCCCCATCGAGAGCGCGTCGGCGATCAGACCGGCCACCCCTGCGACCACGACCGCCTGGTGCTGCGCGAGGGCCGCGGCGCCGACGACCCCGGCCACGAGGCCGAAATTGGCCGTGAGTCCGTCGTTGAAGCCGTACACGATGTTGCGCAGGTAGCCGCCCGACCCCGTCCGGTGCCACGGCTCCCCGGTCGCGCCGGCGATCCCCGCCAGCGTCGTCGCATGCTCGGCGCTCTCGCGCGCGAGCAACAAGGCCTCCCCCGCGCCCGTGCCGCCGCGGGCACTGCGGTGCATGTCGAGATAGCCCTTGACCTCACGCCCTTCCTCCGCGAGCAGCAAGGGGAGAAGAAACCCGGGGCCGATGCGGCGTCCGAGACCGGCGAGCACGCGTGCGCGCAGACTCGGGCGGAATTTTCCCTGCGGGCGGCCGTGCTCGGCCAGAAGATTGCCCCAGATCTCGACGTGGCGGTCTTCGACCGCGGCGAGACGACGATAGACATCCTGCTTCGTCGGGTCCGGCTCCGCGTCCGCCAGGATGCGGTACAGAAAGGCCGCATCCGCCTCATCCTGCCAGTGATGCGCGAAGGTCTCGAGCTGGGCCGCGACGACGCTAGTCATTGCGAGGCCGCGAAGCGGCCGAAGCAACCTCCCCGTCGCCACACCGAACCCGGGTCACGAGCTGCGATCCAGGACGACGTAGCTGACGTCGTCGGTCGACACCTTCCTGAGCCACACGAGAAGCTTCTCGATATCCTCCGGCGGCGCGATCCCGCTCGCGCCCGCGATCGTCCGCTCCACCCGGAGCTCGCGCCCGATCTGGACGTAGGATGCGCGATACCGGCCGAATTCGCTCGCCGCATCGATGTTTCGCGGCAGCCGCGCGTGCCACCCCTCCGGCAGCACCAAGCGAAACTCCGAGCGTTCCTCGTACGGACCGACGACCGCGCCGACGTCGATCGGCGAGCGGCGATGCCCCCGCGTCTCGAGATCGGCGACGACCGACGCGGCCGAGTAGTTCTTGATCGGAAGGGTGAGGACTTCGGAGCCGCCCGAGACCGAAACCGGACGCGCGCCCCGAATGTTGAGCGCCACGCGCGGCTCCGCTGCCAGATCCCGCCCATTGAACGACACGAGGCTGTCCCCGGTCGCGCCCTGGAAGAGTGTGTTCGCGAGATCGCGCGTCAGGCGGGTGCGCTCCGCGGCACCGAACGTCGACGCAAAGGCGCTCCGCAAGACGTATTGCCGGTTCCCGGTCGCTTCCTCGACGTAGCGCCCATCGAAGGTCCCGTTGAGGTGCAGCTCGCCGGTGATCTCCACCACCGCGCGATTCACCGCGATCGGATCGGTGGGAAGCGTGACCTCATCCCCCTGGCCCTCGGGGTGCACCACCAGCGCGAACGCACCCTGCTCCTGAGCGGGCAGGGTGCCGTACGGCGTGAGATCCGAGGTCAGGTCGAGATACCGGTAACCTTCCCCCGGCGCGGCCGGATCGATTACGGCCACGATCATGTGATCGAGCTGATAGGCCGACGGCGCCGAGCGATTGACGTACCCGTCCGCGCTGAGCAGGACCGGATACGCCGTCACGCCGAGCCGGCGGGCGAGAGCGATGAAGAGCGTCGCCTTGTCCTTGCAGTCGCCGTAGTTGTTGGCGAAGACCGACATCGGCATGCGGGGTTGATACCCGCCGATCGCCAGTGACAAGGAGACGTAGCGGAAATCCTGCGCCACCCACCGGTGCAGAGCACGCAGCGAATCATCGAGCGTCGACGCGCCCAGCACCACGGTCGAGAGCTG